>CALGHC010000050.1 GCA_937915965.1 uncultured Myxococcales bacterium | reverse complement strand
AACGACCCGGGGCAACCCGCTGCTGCGCCCGGAGTCGTCGGTGCAGGTGGACGCCGCCGACAGGTTCACGCAGCCCATGTCGGGGTCGCAGACGTCGTCGGTGCAGCCGTTGTCGTCATCGCAGGGTGCCTCGGTGTCGATGTTGGGGTTGATGCAGACTCCGGTCTTGCACGTTGTTCCTGCCGAGCACGGGTTGCCGTCGTCGCAGGCCTCGTCGAAGTGCAGGTAGACCACCTTGCAAGCGCCGGTTTTGCCCTGGCAGGTGTTCTTCTGGCAGAAGCTGTCGTCGACGCTGGGGCACTCGATCAGGGTCGCGGGGTTGACCTCGCAGACCCACGGGAAGCCGACTTTGTCGCAGAAGAGCACGCCATTGCAGAGATCGCCGTCCTCCTTGGCGAGGCACTCGGCGGTCTCGTGGCACTCGCAGACGTCGGCGCCCGAGAGGCAGGCGCCGGCCTTGCAGACGTCGCCTGTGGTGCAGACCGCGCCGTCGTCGCAGACCTTGCCCTCGTTGACGACCGTCATCTCGCACGCGCCCGTGGCGGCCTTGCAGAGGCTCTTGAGGCAGTCTGTGTTGGCGGCAGATGGGCAGCTGACGACCGTCGCCGGGTTGATCTTGCAGCCGCCGGTCTCTTTGTCGCAGTACAGCACGCCGTTACACGCGTCGCCGTCCTCGTAGGCGCCGCAGTCGGCGTCCTCCTTGCAGCCGCACAGGCTCGTGCCGGTCGCGCAGCTTCCCTCGCCGTCGCAGGCGTCGAAGGGCGTGCACGCGGAGCCGTCGGCGTCGCAATCCGTGCCCTGCGGGCGTGGCATCAGAGCGCACGCGCCGGTCTTCGCTTCGCATGCGTGGAAGGCGCACATCGCGTCGTCGACGTCGGGGCAGATGACCTGGGTCGCAGGGTTGATCTCGCACTTCAGGGTCAACTGGTTGCAGTACAGCGTGCCTTCGCAGAGATCCCCGCTCGTCGAGACGGGGCAGTCGGCGTCGGCAGCGCAGTCACACACCGGCGTGCCCGATACGCAGACGCCATCGGTGCAGACGTCGTCGCTGGTGCAAGCGTTGCCATCCGAGCAGGCGACGATGACCTTCCACGGGCTCGCGCCGCTGTCGCCGACCGGCTTGCACTGGGCGGGGTGCTTGACGCAGTCGCAACCGCCGGCTGCCTCCTCGGTGGCGTTGCACTTCGGTCCCGCCCAGGCGAGCGCCTCCACCGGGGTGACCAGACAGGAGCCATCCTTGGGATCGCAGACCTCTTTTTTGCAGCTCGTATCGTCGACGGTCTGGCACTTCACCACCGTCGCCGGGTTGACCTGACACTGGGCCGGGTTGGCGGCCTGGTTGCAGAACATCTGGCCGTTGCACAGGTTGCCGTCGTCGAACTGCGCGCAGTCCGTGCTGTCCTTGCAGACGCAGGTGTCGACCACGCTTGTACAGACGCCGCCCTTGCACGCTGCGTCGAGCGAGCACGGTAGACCATCATCGCAGGGCGCGTTGTCGTTGGCGGGCAGGGTCTGGCACTTGCCGCTGGTCTTGTCGCAGGTCTTCTTGGTGCACGCGTCGTCGCTGTCTGCGCAGGTGACGACGGTGCCCGGGTTGATCATGCACAGCCACGCCTCGCCGCTCTTGTCGCAGTACAGCGAGCCGTTGCACAGGTCGTCGTCGTCTTTGGCGGCGCAGTCGTCGCTGGTCAGGCACTCGCAGGTGCTCTCGCCGGCTTTGCAGCTGCCAGCCGCGCAGCGGTCGTCCTGAGTACACACCAGCCCGTCGTCGCAGGGCGTCGCATCGAGCGCGGTGTGGGTGCAGTCTCCGCTCGCCGGGTCGCAGCCATCGTCGGTGCAGACCTCGTCATCGTCGCAGTCAATCGCGGTCGCGTCGCTGCACACGCCCGCCTTGCACAACCCGCCGAACAGGCAGGCGCTAGGATGCATACACACCGAGCTCTCTGGCAGGGCTTCGAGCACGCAGCCGAGCTGGGGGTGGCAGAGCCACTTCTGACACGGGTCAGGCGCCTCGCCGCAGTCGCTCGCCGCCGCGCAACCCACGTCGATCGCGTCGCCCATGGGTGCGTCAATCGGCCCGCCGACATCGGCCGCATCCGTACCGGCGGTCTCGACCGCGGTCGCTCCGTCGTCGACGACCCCGTCGTCGATGAGCCCGGCGTCACTCGGGCCATCGCCAGGCCCCGCGCCCGGCTCGTCGTCGCTGCATGCGACCGCGGTGACCAGGAACGCGCCGGCGACAAGACCGGCCAAAACGGTACGAAGTGTGCGCATCCAGACCTCATTCTCGGCGAATCTCGGCGAATCTCGGCGAATCCCGGCGAATCCCGGCGAATCTCGGCGAATCTCGACGAATCTCGGCGAATCTCGACCGCGCGACTCGCGGCGAGACATGACCGATACCGGGCGGTGTTGCCCGCCCGAAAGGCTACGCTGAGGTGGCGTTGACGACAACCGCCGCGCGCCACGCAGGCATTGCTCTTGCGCGGCCGCTGGCCTCCTGTTAGACGCAGCGCGCGATGCCGTCTGGCTCGCACGCTTCCGCTCGTCCCGCCGAGGAGATTGATTATGAACCCGCGCACTGCCGTGAAATACGGCTTGCCATTGCCCGCTGACGCGGGCGCCGCCGCCAAGCACGCCGCCGCCGAAGGCGCCGCCGATGACGTCGCAGACCAGGCCGTCGCCGCGCCTGCCG
>CALGHC010000049.1 GCA_937915965.1 uncultured Myxococcales bacterium | reverse complement strand
GGTTGTCGAGCTTGTCGGTGTCGATCCAGGGGATGCCGTCCTTGGTGATCATCACCGTGACGGTCGTCGTGAACGTGCCGTCGCCGTTGTCCTTCGAGACGCCGTCAACCCAGCTGAGGGTCAGCGCGCTGTCGTCGGTGTACTTGTTGTACTCGGCCTGGTGGCCGCTGAGACCCTGGTTCGAGTGGCAGACTGCGCAGCCCTCGACCTCGACGTTGCTCGCTTCATCGAGCTTCGCCTGAATTTCGGCGAGGACCGCAGGATCGACGTCCTTGCCCGGGTCGCCGGGGTCGCCCTTGTCGCCCTTGCCACCAAGGTCGCCCTTGTCGCCCTTGTCGCCTTGGATGCCCTGGTCGCCGGGGGTGCCGTCGGCGCCCGCTGTGCCGTCCGTGCCGGCCGAGCCTTCACAGCCACTGACTGCGAACGCGACACTCAGTACCGCGATGGCCAGGATTGGCCGAATTCCACTGCTGCTTTGCATGACATGCTCCATTGAAGCGAAATGAGATGGACCCGCAACTTGAGACCGGAGCCTTCGTGAGATTGCGGGTACGACATCCCTGGGGTCATCGGCGCCAGGCAAGACGGGTGGTCCTGCTCGTCGTCGAGCTAGGTCGTCACGACCTGGTGCCGATCGCGACCATCACGTTCCGACCGGGCGGTGGCGAGGTCGGGGTGCGCTCACATGAACGCGACGGAAACTTAGGGATCCACCCGGCTCGGAACAACGTGTCACTGCGTGCGAATTGATCCAGGTCAAGGCATCGGGCTTGATCTAGATCAAGCGCGCGTCAAGTTGTATGAACGCGCAGGCGATTCTAAAGGAGCCGTTGGCGTCGTTTGTATGATCGGATGGGCTGGGGCGGCGCTTTGTGGCGGCTCTGGGTCAGGGGTCTCGCGTGTTCGAACGTGCAGCGGCGCAGCGGGCGAACGAGGCGAACGAGGCGAACGAGGTGCCACCCACCTCGTCAGCGAGGTTGGCCAGCGAGCCAGCGAGGTGCGAGCGAGGTGCCAGCCACCTCGTCAGGGCTGGTTCAGCAGGCACCGCCGAGTGACCCGTCCCGAGCGGGTGTGGCCAAAATCTCAGCGGTCTGGTCCAATCGGCGGCGAAGCGCCGTCGCGCCCTGGAGGTCTCCCGTGCGTCCACGAATCCTGGTCGTCCCCGTGGTCCTGGTCGCCCTGGCCACCGCGCCTGCGGCCGCCGACGCCACCTGCCTGAACCAGTGCGAGGCGGCGCTGATGGGCGACCAATGCGCGCCCCAGACCAGTGTCGAGCAAGGCCAGCCAGTGGGCTTCTGGGTGAGCTGCCAGACCTGCTGTTCGCCGCCCGGCGGCCCGCTGAAGTGCGACAAGGCCGACGCCTACGGCCTGGGCTTCAAGGTGATCCTGGCCGCCGGGGGCGCAGCCGCGGGGACCGTGTCGCCGTCGGCCATCGGCTGCCCAGGCAAGGACGGCCAGGCGCTGGTGTTCATCGGCGAGGGCGGGCAGCCACTCACGATCGGCGCCTACCAGCTGATTCAGGACGGCATGATCCTGGTCGAGTTCCAGGTCGTCGCCAAAGCCCAGGTCGACGCTGGCGGGATCGATGACGACGCTGGCGGGGTCGACGCAGGTCCCCTCGACTCGGGTTCTGGTGGCGCCGACGCGCCCGCGGACGCCGCGGACCCTGAAGATGCCGGCGCGGCTGGGGATGTGGGCGCGGCTGTGGATGTGGGCAGCGCCGAGGATGCCGGCACCACTGCGGATGTGGGCAGCGCCGAGGACGCTGGCGCCGCCGACCTCGGCGCGACCGACGCGGGACCTTCCTCTGCGCCTCAGCCCGCGAGCTCCAGCGACGGCGGCTGCTCAGCGGCGCGGTCGCCCCATGATGGGAGCGCCCTGGTCTTCGCCGCCCTGGCCATGATGCTGTTGTTGGTGCGCCGGGAGCGCCGCAGCGCGAACTAGATCAGGCCCGCGCCAGCGAGGTGCGCGGCGAGGTGCCGGCCACCGCACCGCCAGGCGGCCTATGGTCGCGCTCACAGAGAGAGACCGGTAGCCGGGGCGCTCGCGGGTGCCGCGCGCTGGCGCACGATCAGCCAGTTCGTGCCGCTCAGCCCATCGCGAAAGAAGTGCAGGTGCACGTTGGTCGGCTTCATGCGATAGCTGAAGGTGTAGTCGGTCGCGAAGTCCAGCTGGCCTCGTGCGAGCCCGGCGCTCACGCGGCCGTAGATCAGCCGGTTGTTCGTGCACGGCGCGAGCTCCCCAAAGAGGTGCTTGCCGATGGCGTCCACTCGGGCGACGCCGGCGAAAGACGACTCGGCGCGGTTGTAGACCGTCACGCGGCAGTCGTCGTCGAAGCCGATCACGCCCTCGTCGATCAGGTCCAACTCGACGGGACTCATCGAGGCGAGCCGCTCATGCAGGGCCCCGCCCACGTCGACGTACTCGCGCCGGGCGAGTCGCTCGACGCTCTGGCGGGTGTAGCGACGGTGTCCGCCCGCAGTCCGCCCGGTCTCAAGGAGCCCCTCGTCTGCCCAGCGCTTGACCGTCGTCGGGCCCACGCCGAGCTCGTGCGCCGCCTCTCTTGTGGTCAACATGTCTTCCATTTTCGCCTCTGCCGCGCGGAGTTCAACGAGATCTTCTCATCACGGTGAGTCTCATCACGATGAGGTAGCGCCTTTGTGTGCGCCCTGTCCAGCACGCCCGGCGGCTCGCGTGCGTGTCGCGGGGAACCTCCCTCGACGCGGTCGGGTCGGCGCGATACGCTCGCCGCGGAGGTCGCGCCGCCGCCGGTTCCGGCGACCTTGCCGAGCTTGTCCTGCCGAGCTTGTCCTGCCGAGCTTGTCCTGCCGAGCTTGCCGATC
>CALGHC010000048.1 GCA_937915965.1 uncultured Myxococcales bacterium | reverse complement strand
CTGCCACTTGAGCTCCATCGTCTCGCCGTCGATGGCGGTGTGCATGGCGCCGTACTTCGTCGGGTCCTCCATGTCGGTGCCGTTGTTGGGCTGAGGCGTGCGGAACTCGGAGTTGCACAGCACCAGACCCGTCTTGTGACGCTGGGGGAAGATGCCGTGTGTGCCCTGCGCGTTCGGGATGAAGGTGATCTTGTCGACCTCCATCGTCTCGATGTTGACGCGGGCGAGGCGGGCCTGCGCCTTGTCGTTCACGAAGACGTAGCGACCGTCGTAGGTTCCGTCGGTGTAGCTCAAGTGTACGTGGTGGGTGTCGCCGCTGAGCTTGCCGCCGAGCAGCTCCTTGGAGAAGTCGGTGCCGCCCCAGCCTGTCGCCGCGTCGCGGTTGAAGACGGGGATCCGCTTGAGCTCGCGCATCGACGGCACGCCCAGGATGCGCATCTCGCCCGACTGGCCGCCGCTCCAGAACCCGTAGTACTCATCGAGCTGTCCAGGTCGAACCTCGGCAGACAGACCCTCGGGCTCCTTCGCCTCGACCGCCGCCGCAGCTGCCGCTGGTTCGGCCTTGGCAGCGGGAGCCGCAGCAGCCTCGCCCTTCTTTTCGCCGCAGGCCGGCAGGATCGCCGCTCCGGCGGCCACCGTCCCGGCAACCGCGATTCGGCCGAGGAAGTCGCGGCGGTTGCTCAACTCGGGCAACTGGGCGGCGTTGGGCAGGGCGATCGCCAGAGGGTCTCGAAGGTCCTTCATGTTTTGTCCTGTACCGCCAGTCCGGCCGGCGGTGGCTGGGCGCCGCGTGGCGCGTGCAGGCTCCGGCTGATGACTTTGGCTCGCACAGCGCGAGGTCAGCGGCCGACGCGCCGGGATCCAACGGCAAGACAAACTAGATGTCAAGGTCGATTTATCGGGCAATGGACCCGCCGGTCCTGGGTTCCCGGAATTGATCGGTCTGTTCTTAGGCGGTTATTGCGCGCCGTCTGGCGGCCCGCTGTCGGCTTTCTGGCGGCTGGGTAGCCGCCGCTTGGCCCATGTCGGGACGCACTCTCACCGACTCAGCCGAGCCCAAACCCTGGGTATCGTGCCGCCAGCCAGGTGATCGCGTAGTCGATCACAAAGATGCCGATCGCGCTGGTCACCACCGACGCGTTCACCGCGCGGCCCACCCCAGCCGCGCCGCCGCGAACCCCCAGCCCGTACGTGCACGAGACGACGCTGATCGACGCACCGAAACCGATGGCCTTGATCAAGCCGACGAAGAACTCGTCGAGCAGGTGCCCCTCGAGTACGCCTTGGAAGAAGACCCGCCAGTCGATCCCGAGGATGAACTCGCTGGTCAAGGCCCCGCCAATCAGAGCGAAGAGGTCGCCAAGCACCGTCAGCAGCAGGAGCATGACCATCATCGCGACGAATCGTGGCACCACCAGGTAGCCGATTGGATCGATCGCCAGGGCACGCAGCGCGTCGATCTGCTCGGTGACCCGCATCGTGCCGAGCTCCGCGGTGTTGTTCGCGCCGACACGCCCCGAGAACATCAGTCCGATCAGGACCGGGCCGACCTCGGCGAGCACGGCGTAGCCCGCGCCCCAGCCCAGCAGGCCGGTCGCGCCGGTCTTCAGCACGTACGGACCTGACTGGATCACCATGATCGCGCCAGTAAACAGGGCCGTCAGGACGACGATTGGGTAGCTCTTGACGCCGACCTTGTAGAGGCTGCGCCAGGTCTCGTGGCTATCGAAACGTGGCGGCACCATCGCCCGCAGGATGCTCGCCGTCGTGATGGCCATCGCCCCGATCGACTCGGCTATCGAAACCCCGCCGGCGCCGATCCCGGCGACGACCGCTACGAACGGTCGAAGAAGAAGGGGGGGCTGGCGCCTCGCTGTCATCGCGTCCCCTCGGCGCTGGCAGCAAAGAAGGCGGCCACGATCGAGTCGTCGCTTTCGGCGGCCGCGGCGGCGTCGCCTTGCCAGCGCACCTGGCCGTCATAGATCAGAACGTAGCGGTCGCATGCGGAGCGCATCCGGTCGATGTCGTGGCTGACGACGACGCAGGTCGTGCGGTGGTCGCGCTGCACCCGCCGGATCAGGTTGAAGATCTTCGACGAGGTCACGGGGTCCAGCCCGGCGGTGGGGTCGTCAAAAAACATCAGCTCCGGGTCGTTGATGCCTGCGCGGGCCAGTCCCACGCGCTTCTTCATGCCCCCAGACAGCTCGCCAGGCATCAGCGCGGCGGCGCGCGGCAGGTCTACCTCGGCGAGGCGCTCGGCGACGCGCGCGGAGATCGTCGCTTCGTCGTCGACACCACGCTGGCGCATCGGGAAGGCGACGTTCTCGGCCACCGTCATGAAGTCGAAGAGAGCGTAGTTCTGAAAGACCAGGCCCACGCGTTCGCGCAGGCGCTGCAGTTCGCGTCCGCCCATCGCGCCCAGATCGTGGCCGAGCAGCTCGATGCGACCGCGCACAATGGGCAACAGCCCACAGCAGGTCTTGATGAGGACGGACTTGCCGGCGCCGCCGGGGCCGATGATGCCGACGATCTCGCCGCGCCGCACAGTCATCGAGACCTCGTCGAGGACGGGCCCCGCGCCGAAGTCACAGCTGAGCGCCTCGATGCGCAAGACGACGTCCTCGTTGGCGGTCATGGGCGCCTCGCCGCGATCAAGCCACCCAGCCGCGCGATCTCGCCCTGCGCTCGCGCTACCTCCTTGACCGGCAGGGGAGCGAAGGTGCGGGTCGCGTCGCTGCAGCGCCCGCGGTCTTCGGATCTGGCCTCTTCGCCGCAGACGCGGGCATCGAACCCACGCAGCTCGGTGTCACGCTTCTCGGCGAGCTGGACCAGGCGCCGCCATGTCGCACGGGCCGCGCGCAGGTTGCCACGCTGCTCTTGGACGTCGGCGAGCTGCGCGATGACCTCGAAGACGCCGCTCTGCGCCTCGACCATCTCGACGAGATGGTGCAGATGTGACTCCGCACGCTCGAGATCTGCGAGGCGGCCCCGATAGAGGGCAATCAGGCGCAACGCCGCGGCGCTGTGGTCCGGCACGTAGTAGCTGCCAAACACCGCGCTGGCCTCCCAGTCGCCGACGACCTTCTCAAGCACGACCGCCTCGCGCGCTGGCTCATCGAGTCGCGTAAGCACACGCGCGTGCACCATCAGGGCGGCAACGCGGGCCGGCGATCCGACGTGGTCGCGCTCGAAGGCCATCATCGCCTCGTCGGCTGTACGAAGATCCGCCGTCCCTCCGCGCGCTTCCAGCAACATCGCCGTGCGGATCAAGAGGTTGTCGGCGAGATCGCTGAGCGGCGCTGCGCGGGCGAGATCCAACATCCGGCCCACGGTGGCGTCGACGCGGCTCGGCGCGTCGCGGGCCATGGCGTAGAGGTGGTCGAGGGCCCGCTGGCCCGCGGCGGTGTCGGTGGCGCGCTCGACCAGGATCCACAGGAGGCGCTCGCCGTCGGCTTGGCGTTCCAACTCAAAGACGCGGATCTCGGCGGCGTGGAGCAGCGCCCGGGCACGCACCTCGCGCTCGGTGGCGTCCTGGCCCAGGGCGTCGTAGCAGGCCGCTGCCGCCAGAGTTTCGCCGCCACGCCGCGCCGCCTCGCAGGCCATCAGGCCCGCCTCGTCGGCGTCCTGGCCACGGTGTGCGCTGGCGCGCAAGGCGGCAAAACGTTGTCTCGCGGCGTCGTGCTGGCCGTCGATGTGCAGCTGCTCGGCGTCGTAGAATGCGCGCTCCCAGCGCACCGCCGCGGTGGCGCGGCTGCATGTCGACGCGCCAGCCACAAGCACCAGCACCCCCGCAGCGACCACCGCCGCCACCGCGCCGCTGTGGCGACCGACGAATCGCGTCGCTTCCCTCATCCCCGCACCAGCTCGACCAAAGCGCCGTGCAGTCGGCCATTGCTGGCGATCGTCTCGCCGCCGAAGACGTCATGTCTCCCGCCCGCGAAGTCGCTCAAGCGGCCGCCGGCGGCTTCGACCACCGCGTGGCCGGCGCACACGTCCCATGGCGCCAGCCGCTGCTCGTAGAAACCGTCGAGGCGGCCAGCGGCCAGCTCACACAGGTCGAGGCTCGCCGCGCCCGCGCGGCGCAGGCCGTGGCTCGTCATCAGGACCCGGCCGATCCGCTCGGTCAGCTCGGCGATGTGTTCGCGCCGGTCGTAGGGGAAGCCGGTCGCGATCAGGGCGCGCGCGATCGAATCTGCATGCGACACGACGATCGGCCGGCCGTTGGCGGTCGCGCGAATACCGACACCGCCGACGAAGATCTCGCGGCGCGCTGGCGCCAGGACGACACCGAGCACCGGCAGGCCATAGGCGGCGAGGCCGATGCTGACCGCGAACTGCAGGTTGCCGTGGGCGAAGTTCGTCGTGCCATCCAGCGGGTCGACCACCCAACACCAGGGCAGCGTCGCGAACTGTTCACGCAATGCGGTCGCGCCGTCCTTGCCGTCTTGCTCCTCGGCGAGGATGACATCGCTGGGGAAGGCCGACCGCAGCTCGCCGAGGACCTGCGCCTCGCTGTCGCGGTCCGCCGCGGTGACGAAGTCGATCGGCGATTTCTCGTCGATGGAGCGCAGAGAGCCAAAGTGGCCCATCAGGATGGCGCCGGCGGTCTCCGCGGCTCGCAGCGCGATCTTGAGGCGCACGGCCAGCGCCGATGGGTCGATGGTGGTGGTCGGGTTGGCAGCCTGCATGGGCGGTAGCATTGCAGCGCTGCGGCCTTCGAGCAACGGCGCGCCTACTTCAACGAGATCCCGACTTCGCGCGGTCCCTACTTCAGCGAGATATTGTCCACTCGCCAGTGTGGCTCGCCGAACGCTGCGCCGTTCTTCACCCGGAAGCGAAGCTGGATCGCCCCCTGACCTGGCAGCTGCGACGTCAGGGTCCAGCTGTAGGACTTGAGACCGTCTTCGACACTGAACTCGTTGACCTCTGTCCAGCTCTGGCCGTCATTCGCCGACAGGCTGACCGACACAAACGTGTTGGGCGGCACCGGAAACGGACCCGGGTCGGTGTTCTGGTAGATGAACTGCATGCTCAGGACCGCGCTCTTGGTCGTTCCCACCTGGATCTTCGGCGAGATCAGGCTGGAGTCGACGATCATGAAGCTGGGCAGCGGCGACGTCAGGGTCGCCTCGGCGTACTTCTGGTTGCCGGGCTTGGCCAGCAGCCACGGCACCTGGCCGGCGTTGTTGCCGATGACGCTCGTCCATCCGCCCTCGCTCAGGTTCTGCTCGTAGCTCTGGAAGTCCTCGGTCCAGGGCAGCGCGCTGCCGGCGGCATCGCAAGCGTCGCCGATTCCGTCGCCGTCGCTGTCGTTCTGGTTGGCGTTGACCACCAGCGGGCAGTTGTCCTTGACGTCGAAGACACCGTCACCGTCGTCGTCCGGGTCGCATGCGTCGCCGACGGCGTCGCCGTCGGTGTCGGTCTGGTCGAAGTTGCCCACCTGCGGGCAGTTGTCGTGATCATCGAGGCGCTTGTCGCCGTCGTCGTCGCCATCACAGGCGTCGACCTGGCCGTCGCCATCGGTGTCGACTCCCTTGCTGACGTCCATTGCCACGACGAAGTCGTCGATGAACGGTCCCAGGGTGTTGTTTTCGACGCCATCGACGGTGCGGAAGGCGAAGCGCAAGCGGACGTTCTGGCCGGCCCACTTGGTCAGGTCGACGAGCTGCGGCGCCCACTTGTAGACGACCGTGTCGCTGCCCTTCGAGACCAGAACGCTGTTCATGAACGCCTGGCTCGGGCCGCCCGATGCCGCCAGGTTGGGGAAGACGAAGCCCTGCGACTCGGTCGCGACCTGCAGCCAGATCTGGTCGTAGGTCGTGCCGCCCTCGAGCGCGAAGAGATACCGGTAGGCCAGCGTCACCTTGCCGGCGAGCGGCAGGCCGATGACCGGAGACGTCGCCGTGCCGTGGTTCTCCTGGCTGCCCGTCGCGAAGTTCCCGGTGGCCAGGTTGCCGTAGTACAGCGCCCCCGGCTTGGACCACGACTCGCTTGTGGTCGCTCGCTGCCAGCCGACTCCTTGCTTGAGCGGGCTGAAGGTCCAGCCCTCGCTGTTCTTGTCCCAGTTGTAGAGCATCACCGAACCGTCGTCTGGCGTGCTGTTGCAGTTCTCGTCCTTGCCGTTGCAGGGCAGGTCGACGGCGAAGGGCGCGTTGGGGTCGGTGGGCGCGCAGTCCTGGTTGTTGGGATAGCCGTCGCCGTCCTTATCGTCGTCGCAGGCGTCGCCGAGGTTGTCCCCGTCGATGTCGCCCTGGTCGGCGTTCGGCACCGTCTTGCAGTTGTCGCACGCGTTGCCGACGCCATCGAGGTCGCTGTCCTTCTTGCCGTCGTCTGGGGTCGTCGGACACACATCGCAAGCGTCGCCGACCTTGTCCTTGTCGGCGTCCTCCTGGCCGTCGTTCTGTATAAGCGGGCAGTTGTCGTCCGGATCGAAGACGCCGTCGTTGTCGTCGTCGATGTCGCAGGCGTCGCCCTGCTTGTCCTTGTCCGTGTCCGCCTGGTCGACGTTGATGATCAGCGGGCAGTTGTCCGTGACGTTCGCTACGCCGTCGCCGTCTGCATCGGGGTCGCAGGCGTCGCCGATGCCGTCCTTGTCGGTATCCGCCTGACCGCCGTTGCTGTTCTTCGGGCAGTTGTCCTTGTCGTTGCAGATGCCGTCCTTGTCCTCGTCGGGGCAGCAGAACGGCGACGGCGAGGGCTCGTGACCGCACACACCGGCCGCGCAGAAGTCAATCGTGCATTCGTCGCCGTCGGTGCAGTCGCCGTCCTTGTAGCACTCCTGCGGCTTGACGCATTGGCCGTTGACGCAAGCCATGCCGCTCCCGCAGCTGCCGCACGAGCCGCCGCAGCCGTCGCCGCCGCAGACGTTGTTGTTGCAAGTCGGCGTGCAGTCCTTCTGGCAGATGCCGACGGTGTTGTTGCAGTGGGTGCCAGGGCCGCACTGGCCACAACTTCCGCCGCAGCCATCGTTTCCGCAGCTCTTGCCCTTGCAGGTCGGCGCGCAGGCGCACTGGCCTGAGGCCGAGCAATACTCGGTCGGTTTGCATTGGCCGCAGCTGCCGCCGCAGCCGTCGTCACCGCAGACCTTCTTGCCACCGCACTGTGTCTCGCAGGGGCAGAAACCGCAGTCCTGTGGGCAGTTGTCGCAGGTCTCGCCGCTCTGCGGGTTGCACTGCAGGTTGCCGCACGACGGCATCGGGCAGCAATCCGTCGGGCAGCTCGCGCAGGACTCGCCCGACTCGCAGGTGTCGTTGCCGCATTGGTTCGGGCAGACACCGCAGTCGGTCGGGCAGCTCTTGCAGCCTTCGCCCGGCTGGCAGGTGCCGTCTCCGCAGATGCTCGGGCATACGCCGCAGTCGCCCGGGCAGGTCGAGCAAGACTCGCCGCTCTTGGGGCTGCACACCCCGTCGCCGCAGGAGGGTGGCACCGGCAGGCACGTCCCGTCGTCGAGGCACGCCATCCCGTCCGGACACAGCCCGCAGGACCCGCCGCAACCGTCGTTACCGCACTTCTTACCGGCGCATTGCGGCACGCAGCCCCCACCGCAGCCGCCGCACTGGCCCTTGCACAGGGCCACGCAGCCCGCGTCCCATCCCGCCATGCAGCAGAACGGGTCGGCATCGCAGACGCACTTCTCGCAGCTGCAGCCGTCGCACCCAGCCGAGGGGGTCGGTGTGCAACCGTCGTTGGGCGGGCACACGTCGCAGTCCTTGCTGCAGCTCAGGCAGGTCTCGCCTTTGAGGTCCTCGCAGACGCCGTCGCCGCAGATCGGCACGCACGAGCCGCAATCCAGCGGGCAGGACTTGCAGCTCTCGCCGATGCCGGAGTCGCACTTGCTGTCGCCGCACAGCTTCGGGCAGGCGCCGCAGTCCTGCGGGCACTTGTCGCAGCTCTCGCCACCGATGATGTCGCACTTCTTGTCGCCACAGACCACGCAGGCGCCGCAGTCCTTCTGGCAGCTCTTGCAGTCCTCACCGGTCTCGCAGTTGGCGTTGCCGCAGACGGGGCCACAGGCGCCGCAGTCCTTGGGGCAGGTGTTGCAGCTCTCGCCCTGCGCCTTGCTGCACTGGCCGTCGCCGCAGAAAGCGGGGCAGACTCCGCAGTCCTGCGAGCAGCTCACGCAACTCTCGGACTGCGGGCTGCAGATGCCGTCGCCGCAGAAGACCGGGCACTGGCCGCAGTCCTGCGGGCAGCTGTTGCAGCTTTCGCCGAAGTCGGGCGAGCATGCGCCGTCGCCGCACTCTGGCTGGCCGCCGCAGGGACCGCCACAGCTCTCGCCGCACTCGTTCACGCAGATCTGGTCCCAGGCCGTCGTGCAACAATAGGCGTCCATGTCGCAGACGCAATCCTGGCACTCGCAGCCGCTGCAACCCGGGCTCTCCTTGGCCTCGCAGGGGTCGGCGCACTCGCCGCAGTCGTTCGGGCAGGTCTGGCAGTTCTCGCCCTTGGACGGCGAGCACACACCGTCGTTGCAGGTCGGCGCGCACTTGCCACAATCCTGCGGGCAGCTCTCGCAGCTCTCTGGCGACGCGCAGATCTGGTCGCCGCAGACGGTCGGGCAGGGGCCGCAGTCGGTCGCGCAGCTTTTGCAGGTCTCTCCCAGCGCGGCGGCGCACTGGCCGTCGCCACAGCCGCCGGGACCGCCGCACAGCTCGGTGTAGTCGGCGCAGCAGTCACCAAAGGCCATGCAGTCGACGTTGCACTGGCACCCCGAGTCGGGGTCGAAGAGGCCGCACTTGCCCGCACAGCTGCCACCGGGACAGGTGCCGCAGTCCTGCGGGCAGCTCGAGCAGGTCTCGCCATTCCCCGGCGCGCAGATGTTGTCGCCGCATTTGGGTGGGCAGACGCCGCAGTCCTGCGGACAGATCAGGCAGCTCTCGCTGCCCGGGGCGCACACGCCGTCGCCGCACGAGACGGGACAGGGGCCGCAGTCCTGCGGGCAGGCCTTGCAGCCCTCGCCTTCGTCGCAGGTGCCGTTGCCGCACTGCGGCGGGCACTGGCCGCAGTCCTTGGCGCAGGTATCGCAGGTCTCGCTGCCGTTGCAGATCCCGTCGCCACAGGTCGCACACGCGCCGCAGTCCTGCTGGCAGGTCGCACAGGTCTCGCTACCGTTGCACGCGCCGTCGCCGCAGGTCGCGCACGAGCCGCAGTCGGCGGGGCAGGTCTTGCAGCTCTCGCCGGCGTTGCAGGTGCCGTTGCCACATGCGTTCGGGCACTGGCCGCAGTCGACCTCGCAGGTCGTGCAGTTCTCAAAGCCGTTGCACTGCGCGTCGCCGCACTTGGGCGGACACTGGCCGCAGTCGCCCGGGCAGATCTGGCAGGTCTCGCCGCCGTTGCACTCGCCGTCGCCGCAGCTCGCCGGGCATTCGCCACAGTCCTTGGCGCAGCTCGTGCAGGTCTCGGCGCCGTTGCAGCTACCGTCGCCGCAGCTCGCCGGACAGACCCCACAGTCCGCCGCGCACGCTGTGCAGGTCTCGGTGCCGTTGCAGGTGCCGTCGCCGCACTTGGGTGGGCAGGCGCCGCAGTCCTTTGGACACGCCGAGCAGCTCTCGTCGCTGCTGCAGGTCCCGTCTCCACATTGCGCCGGGCAGAGGCCGCAGTCGCTCGGGCAGCTTGAGCACGACTCGCCCTTCGCCGGCTCACACTTCAGGTCACCGCAGACCGCCTGGCAGACATCGCAGTCGGTCGGGCAGGTGTCGCAGGATTCGCCGTGATCGGCCTGGCACGAACCGTCGCCGCACGTGGCGCACGCACCGCAGTCGGCCGCGCAGTCCGCGCAGCTCTCGCCTTCCTTGATCGAGCAGACGCCGTCGCCGCAGCTGCCTGTGCATGGGCCGCAGTCCTGTTCGCAGGTGCCGCAGGTCTCGAACGCGGCCGTCTGGCAGATGCTGTCACCGCACTTGGCGCCGCTGCATGCGCCGCAATCCGCCTCGCACTCCTTGCAGTTCTCGCCGTTGACGACACTGCAGACGCCGTCGCCGCAGATATTGCACGCGCCGCAGTCCTCGTCACAGGTCACGCAGCTCTCGCCGCCCTTGGCCGCGCACACGCCGTCGCCGCAGTCGAAGCAGACGCCGCAGTCGAGGGCGCAGGTCTTGCATCCCTCGCCCGCGGGCACATCGCACACGCCGTCGCCGCAGCTGGCCGGGCAAGCGCCGCAGTCGGCACCGCATGTCTTGCAGCTCTCGCCGGCGGGCAGGTCGCACTGGCCGTCGCCGCACGCCGCATCGCAGGGGCTGCCGCAGGTCTTGCACAGCGCCACGCAAGCCTGGTCCCAGGCGATCGAACAGCAGGCGGGATCGACATTGCACACGCAGCCTTCGCACGAGCAACCGTCGCAGCCGGCCGTGTCGTGGGCTACGCAACCCTTGTCGTCGACGCAGGCGCCGCAGTCCTTGGCGCAGTCCGAGCAAGACTCCACGGGATCGCAGTAGCCGTCGCCGCAGAGCACGGGGCAGGAGCCGCAGTCGCTCGGGCACGCTTTGCAGGTCTCGCCGAGGTCCTTGTCGCAGGTGCCGTTGCCGCAGCCGGTCTGGAGGCAGTCTCCGGCAACGCATTCGGTGCCGTCTGGGCACAGCTTGGCGACGCCGAGCCCTTCGCCGCTGTCGTCGCACTCGACCGCATAGGGCCCCAGGCAGAATCGCGCGCCAGGATCGCATGGGGCGGGAAAGCAGTAGCCGACCTTGCTGTCGCACTTCTGGCCTGAGGGGCAGTCGTCGTCGAACTGGCACTTCTGCGCGGGCGGTGTCGTGGTGTCGCCCGTGCCGTCTACCAGGCCGCCGCCATCCAGAGAGCCGCCTTCACCGGCGGCGTCGACATATGGATTCGAGAAGCCGCTGACGGGTTTGGCGTCGTCGTCGGGCGAGCAGGCGCTCAGGGCGGCCAGCATCGCGAGCGCGGCCCACAGGCACAGGACCACGCGCGGCGTTCGCTCGCGCTTGCCCGACGTGGTCCCTGCCGCGTGGAACGGGGCCGCGTGGGACGGCGTCGGCTGGGACGGGGCCGCGTGGGAAGGCGTCGCCTGAGATCGGGTCGAGTGGGGCCGGGTCGAGTGGGGCC
>CALGHC010000047.1 GCA_937915965.1 uncultured Myxococcales bacterium | reverse complement strand
CGGGTGTCAAGAAGATGGAAAACTAGGGAAGTACTTCGGGATCGTCGAACTAGGCGCCAGCGAAGCTCGTCGAGGCAGTCGCACGCCAAGCGCAAGAGGC
This sequence comes from uncultured Myxococcales bacterium, assembly GCA_937915965.1. Classification (GTDB taxonomy): domain Bacteria; phylum Myxococcota_A; class UBA9042; order UBA9042; family UBA9042; genus CALGHC01. The sequence goes on along the minus strand of CALGHC010000047.1, from coordinate 5,669 downwards.
GTCTGGCGACCGATGCGCTACGACCGATGCACTATAGGAAGGTGATGACGCGTCCCTCGGCGGCGACCGAGACATCCGACGCGGCGGCGAGGTGGCCGTTGCCGCACATGTCATCGAGCTCCAAGTCCGTACGTCCCTGCTCGTGATGGAACAGGACGATCTCTTTGACTCCGGCGGCGCGCCCGTGGCGAGCGGCCTCTTCGTGCGTCGCGTGACCCCAGCCACGCCGCGCCGGGCCGATCTTGCCGGTGTACTCATCCTCGGTGTACGTCGCGTCGACGCTGAGGACGTCGGCGTCACGCGCCAGGTCGAGCAAGACAGGATCGAGGCTGCCGTCGGGCGGATGCTCCCAATCCGAGCAGTGCACGAAGACTTTGCCTTTGTACTCGAAGCGATAGCCGATAACGCCGCCGGGGTGACGCAACAGCGCAGTGCGCACTGTCAGGTCACCAAACTCAAGAACCTGGTCGGGATCGACGCGCTTGAACGAGACCTCCGACTGGAACGCGTCCATCGAGATCGGGAACGCCGGTTGCGCCATGAGCTGGCGCAGCACGTCATTGATGGTTCCGCCGTTGTGACACCACGAGTAGATCTCGAACTTGTTTCCAGGCAACAAGAATGGCGTGAAGAACGGGAAGCCCTGCACGTGATCCCAATGCAGGTGCGTCATCAGAAAGGTGACATTGACCGGCATGCGCGGCAGGAGAGACTGACCGTAGAGCCTCACTCCGGTGCCGCCGTCGATCGCGATGCACACGTCGCCGGCTTGCAACTCTAGATTGGTCGTGTTGCCACCGTAGCGTGCCGTGTCGGGGCCAGGCGCCGGGATGCTCCCGCGCACGCCCCAGTATTTCACGTAGAACTCAGGCCGGCTCGTCATCTGGGCTCACCTGATGCAATTCTGGAGAGGGACAGGAGGGGGTTTCTGACGCCCACCTGCGTGGCGGTCGCTCGATGGCGGGCGCCGCAGCAAGGTCGCTCGTGCGTCTCGCACAGCCGCCATAGTGTACGATCGGATCTCCGGACTCAGCAAGTAGCGACGCGGAGAAATGAACGCAAGGCAGCGTGTAGTCAGTCTTCTGTGCTGTCAGTGGCGGGCTGACCCGCCGGCACGATCGGGAAGGCGAAGTCGACCGCGTTGCCGTCGCGGAGCACTCGGATGGCGAGGATGTCGGCGCCACGCAGGCGCTCAAACGCGGCCATCAGACTGTCGGGAGTTACGATCCGCTGGTCGTTGATGCCAATCAGGACGTCGCCGCGGCGGATCCCGTAGCGCGCGACGGCTGGGCTGCCCTCGAAGATCTCGATGATGCGAAACCCGACGAAACGTCGTTTGGAGTCGAAGGTCGGTTCGACGGGGACGCGCGCAAGCAGGGCTCCGGGGCCTGCCGCGATGACCCGATCGAGGGTCGAGCGCTGGATCTCAAGCGGCGAAGGGCGGGCCCTCGGATCGACCTCGCGCGCGCCGCTGCCCTGTGGCGTGCCTCTGTGCGCGTCGTCGCTGGCTGGCTCGGCTCCGCTGCCATCGACCACTTGCGGTCGGCTCGGTGCGACCGGAGTGGCAGCGCAGCCGGACCACCCGAGTGATGCAGCGAGCGCGAGCGTGTGACACCAACAAGAGAAGCCGGTGAGTCGTCGCGGGACGTCGGCGGACGCGTCAGGCAGGGTCACGGCCCGACTCCGCAGAAGGGCGTGTCACCAATGTCGTCTCGACACGTCAATCCCTCCCGACACTCCTCGCCATCGCCACAGGTTCGCATGCAGAAGGTCGCCTCCGCGCCAAAGTCGATGCAGACAGCCTCCACGGGACATTCGCCCGTGCGGCAGGGGCTCAGTGTGCAGTATCCGTCCGGCGTGGAGAGATCACAGCGCAGATCGGTGCCACAGTCGGTGTCGCGCTCGCAGGTGTCGCCGACGACAGGACCGCAGGCGCACGTGATGGTCACCAGCACCGCCGCCAGGAGCGTCCCGCTGACGCGGCCGATCCGCCAAGTACCGGCGAACGCAATGCACTCGCGCGTGGGCTTGACCGCGCGCACGGTCAGGTTCGATTGGTTCATTGTCCTGTCTCCGCCGCCGGCGCCGCGGCAGGCGGCCCATCTGCCGCCGCGGCGGCAGCGGGGGTACCGCCCGGAGCAGCGGGGTCTAGCTCGCTGCCCGGTGGCACCTCGTCGATCTTGCGCTTGCACCCCAGGACATGGCTGCGACTCACCACACCCTGTGCCCAAGCAGGATCGGCCTTGGCGGCGGCGAGAAAAGCCGCGTTGAAGGCCGCCGCGGAGCCGAAGCCGTGTGCGGGGTACACGCCCTCATCGGGGGCAAGGGCGCCAACGAGGGTGCAGCGGACCGCGTGGTAGGCCACCGCCATGCGCTCCTGGTCGCTGACCGCCGCGGCAACCGAGGCCGCGGCCGCAGATGGTCCGGTCGCGGCTGGCTCGACCGCAGCCGGGGTGCCGCCGGTCGCGCTCTCACTGGGTTGCGGACCGCCCTTGCCGCAGGCCGCCGCAGCGACGACGAGGACACCCAACGCGACCAGCCGTAGGTCGCGGCCATGCGCCGGCGCCAGCGCCCGAGTGGACCTCGCTGAGGGGCCTGCTTCGGAGCGAGCCGAGCGAGCCGGGCAGGCCGGGCGAGCCGAGCGAGCCGAACGAGCCGGGCAGGCCGGGCGAACCGGGCAAATGGGGGCTGTGCAACTGTGGTGAGATCGGTTCATGGCGCGCATGGTAGCGGCACACCCCTGGCCGGTGCAATCTCCACCGTTCTCACCGCCCAAACGTCTCGGCCCCGCGGTACGTTGCGCCCTCGCCGAGGAACTCCTCGATGCGCAGCAACTGGTTGTACTTCGCCGTGCGCTCCCCGCGGGACAACGAGCCGGTCTTGATCTGCCCGGCCGAGGTCGCCACAGCGAGGTCGGCGATCGTTGTGTCCTCCGTCTCGCCGGACCGGTGTGAGATGACCGTCCGGAATCCGTTGACGTGGGCGAGATCGATGGCATCAAATGTCTCCGACAGCGAGCCGATCTGATTGACCTTGATGAGAATGGCGTTGGCGGACTGCTCGTCGATACCACGACGCAGGCGCTCGACGTTGGTCACAAAGAGGTCGTCGCCGACAAGCTGTACACGGTCGCCGATCTTGCGGGTCAGGGTCGCCCAGCCGCCCCAGTCGTCCTCAGCCATTCCGTCTTCAATGCTGACGATAGGAAAGCGGCCAGCGAGCTCGGCGAGGTAGTCGGCGAACCCGTCGGAGCCCATCTCGCGGCCCTCGCTCGCGAGCCGGTAGCTGCCCGCCTTGGCGTCGTAGAACTCGCTGGAGGCGACATCGAGGCCCAGCGCGATCTGCTCACCGGGGACGTAGCCCGCTCTGTCGATCGCCTCCACCAACAGCTCGAGCGCCTCGGCGTTGCTCTCCAAGCGCGGCGCGAAGCCCCCCTCGTCTCCAACCGTCGTCGGCAATCCGCGAGCTGATAGCAGCTTCTTGAGGGCGGCAAACGTCTCTGCACCGGCGCGCAGCGCCTCTGAGAATCGCTCGAAGCCGAGCGGAATCACCATGAACTCTTGGATATCGAGCCCACCTGCGGCGTGCGCACCGCCGTTGATCAGGTTCATCTGCGGCACCGGCAGGACGTGAGCGCGGGCGCCACCGAGGTAGCGAAACAGCGGCAACCCGCGTGCCGCAGCCGCGGCTCTGGCCGCGGCCATCGAGACGCCAAGGACCGCGTTCGCGCCCAGGTTGCTCTTGTTGGCCGACCCGTCTATCGCCAGCATGTGGCCGTCCAGACCGCGTTGATCCTCGGCGTCGCGGCCCAAGACGGCTGGTCCGATCGTCTTGAGGACGTGACCGACCGCCTTGCGTACCCCCTTTCCGTCGAAGCGTTCATCGCCATCGCGCAGCTCGTGTGCTTCGTGGACGCCGGTCGACGCTCCGGATGGCACTATGGCGCGGCCAACGGCGCCGCCCGCGAGCAAGACCTCGACCTCGACGGTCGGATTACCGCGAGAGTCCAACACCTCACGGGCAAGGATTTTTTCAATTCGGGTGATCATGATGGTCCTCCGCGGCGTCCCGGCTGGACGACGGCGCCGCGAACCTAGCCAGCCGTCCCGCGTCCGTCAATCCGGGTCCGTCCGCGCTGGTCGCGGGGGCTGATCCGTATCGGGCGGGATCCACCGGCTGCCGAGCCCTTTACGGCTCAGCGCCGCCCGCAGCGAGACCGCTCGAAATGCCGCAAGCCGATTGCACCGCGCGCCGAAGTGTTCGATCGTCGCGGTCACGCGGCGTCCCGCCGCCTCGCGGAGCCAGCCCCATGGAGCGCATCAAAGCGGCAGTAGTTCAGATCTGCTCGACCGAGGACACGCCGGCCAACCTTGCGCGGGCCGGCGACCTGGTCCGCGCGGCGGCCGACGACGGCGCCACGCTGGTCGCCGTGCCCGAGAACGTGGGATTCCTGCGCATCGAGAGCAAGACGGACCACGGCGAGGCCCTCGACGGACCAATCGTCTCGGCGTTCGCGCGCCTGGCGGCTGATCTTGGCATCGCTATCGTGGTCGGATCCTTCCCACGGAGCGGCGCACCGGGAGGTCGCGTTCACAACACGTCTGTCCTTATCGACAAGGGCGGTCAGATCGTCGCCACCTACGACAAGATTCACCTCTTCGACATCGCCATCCCCGGTTCCGTCGAATTTCGCGAGTCCGACCTGGTCATGGCCGGAACCGAAACCGTCACCGCGACCCTCGACGGCACCTGTCTCGGATTGTCGATCTGCTACGACCTACGCTTCCCCGAGCTGTATCGCCAACTCGTCGACGACGGCGCAGAGGTCCTGAGCGTGCCTGCCGCCTTCACCATGCAGACCGGCAAGGACCACTGGGAGGTGCTACTTCGCGCGCGCGCCATCGAGAGTCAGACGTGGCTCCTCGCTCCAAACCAGTGGGGCCACCATGGCGGACCGCGCTGGTCCTACGGTCACTCCATGATCATCGACCCCTGGGGCCAGGTGGTTGCCTGTGTCTCGGATGGCGAAGGTTGGGCCAGCGCATGGCTTGAGCCCGCCCGAATCGAGTCGGTCCGCACCCAGCTTCCGTGTTTGCAGCACCGCCGCCTGATCTGAGCGCCGACCACCACGGCAGCAGAACGCCAAACCCTGAAGTCATATCAGGCACTTCCAGACGCCCGCCCCGCGCCACGGCTTGCAGGCGGCGTGTGGGTTGTCTACGGTGATGGCGCAGGCGGAGTCGGTTTTGAACCACGCGACCCCGCCCGGACGGCGACGATGGCCATCTCAGAACCCAAACCCGCCTCTCCGCCACCCTGGCAAGCTGGCCCCGGTGTCGCTGTTGCCAAGCCGCACCTGCACGACCGTTTCGATTGCGAGCCACGCGAGATCGAGGTCACGCTGCAGCTGTGCATGACCGATTTCGTACACGCCAACGCGCTGCAGGACCGCACTTCGCACTGCCATGGCTGCGTTGAGGGTCTGCGCTTGCGCAAGTCGTTCGCGCGAGCCTGAACGGCCACAGCACGCCGGGGACTTCCCCCATCGCGACCAACGCGCGGCACGTGTGCGCGCAGGCACGGCGCGCCGCCGACGCGACCCACGCACCACGCACCACGCGCCCGCCCAAAAACACGAAACCCCCGGTTCGCACAAGGCGAACCGAGGG
>CALGHC010000046.1 GCA_937915965.1 uncultured Myxococcales bacterium | reverse complement strand
GCCGACGCTGCCATCGTTCCCAAGAAGAAGAGGACGAAGAAGCCCGCGACCGCAGCCGCAGCCGCGCTTGCCGACCCGGCCGTTGCCGCTGCTGCCAGCGCCGCTGCCGCCGACGCTGCCGCCGACGCTGCCATCGTTCCCAAAAAGAAGAATAAGAAGAAGCTCGCTGCCGCTGCCGCTGCCGCTGCCGCCGACGCTTCCGCTCAGCTCGATCCAGCCGCCGACAGTCAAGGTGTTGCCGCTCCCGCCCCTGACGGACCAGCCGCCCCGGTCCCGGTTCCGGTCTCAGCGCCAAGCCTCGGTGCCACTGCTCCCGCTGGAGCCGCTCCCGCAGGAGCCGCCCGCGCAGGAGCCGCTCCCGCAGGAGCGGCCAACGCCCAAGACGCCGCCGACGCCGCCGACGCCGCCATCCTTCCCAAGAAGTTGAAGAAGAAGAAGAAGAAGAAGCTCGCCGCCGAAGCCGCCGCTGCTGCCGCCGCCGCCGCTGCTGCTGCCGCTCGCGTCATGGACCAGTCTGCGGTGGCCGCCGGCGCCGGTCAGACCGCCGGTCCGCACGCTCGTGACGCCACAGGCGTCGGGTCCCAGGGCTCCCGGCCCGATGCAGCTCAGGGCGCCGCCGCGCAACCAACGGCTGCCGAGTCTGCGCGCGCTGGTTTCGATGGCCTCGGTCTGTCCACGGAGATGCTCAAGACCATCACGGACCTGGGCTACGAGGAGCCGACTCCCATTCAGTCGCGCGCCATCCCTGAGCTGCTCGCCGGCCGCGACCTGGTCGGCCTCGCCGCCACCGGCACCGGCAAGACGGCCGCCTTCGCTCTGCCGATGGTCCAGATGCTCGAGCGTGCCAAGGGCAGCCGTGGCCCCTATGCGCTGGTCCTCGTGCCGACACGCGAGCTGGCGATGCAAGTGGCCGAGGCAGTACACAAGTACGGTCGCGGCGCCGCCATCCGGGTGCTGCCGATCTACGGTGGCACCGCGATGCACCTGCAGCTGCGCGCTCTCGAGCGCGGCGTCGATGTGGTCGTCGCGACCCCCGGCCGCGCCCTCGACCACCTCGGCCGCGGCACCCTGCGCCTCGACAAGGTGCGCTTCGCCGTCGTCGACGAAGCCGACGAGATGCTCGACATGGGCTTCCAGGAAGACCTTGAGGCGATCCTCGCTGAGGTCCCCGCCGACCGCCAGATGGCGCTGTTCACCGCGACCCTGCCGCGACGCTTGCAGTCGATCGTCCAACGCACGCTGCGCGACCCCGTGCGCATCGAGATCCAGCGCGAACGCACCGATCGCGGCGCCGTGCCGCGGGTTCGCCAGGTTGCCTACGTCGTGCGCCGCGACAACAAGCGCGCCGCGCTCGCTCGTGTGCTCGACATGGAAGCGCCACAGAGCGCGCTGGTCTTCTGCCGCACCCGCAACGACGTCGACGACCTCGCCGACTCCCTCGGCAGTCGCGGCTACCGGGCCGAGGCGCTCCATGGTGGCATGACCCAGGTCCAGCGAGACCGCGTCATGCAGCAGCTGCGGGCTGGCGCCGCCGATCTGGTGGTCGCCACCGATGTCGCGGCTCGTGGCCTCGACATCGAGCATCTCAGTCATGTCATTAACTTCGACGTGCCGCCCTCGCCCGATCAGTACATCCACCGCATCGGCCGGACCGGCCGCGCGGGCCGCGAAGGCGTCGCCATCACCCTCGCTGAGCCACGCGAGCGCCGCGCGATGCGCATGATCGAGCAGGCCACTGGCCAACGAATCGAGATTGAGTCCGTGCCGACGGTCGCCGACCTGCGCGCGCGCCGCCTTGACCTGGTCCGCGCGCAGATCCGCGAGGCCGCCATCAGCGACGGTGTCGACGCCTATCGCGGCATCGTCGAGGCGCTCGCCGAGGAGTTCGACCTGCTCGACATCGCCGCCGCCGCCGCGATGGCGCTCCACCAGGCGACCACGGGGACCAGCGGTGACGACCAGGGCGACATCCAGAGCTTCGACTTTGGTCACGAGCGCGGCGCCAACCGCGGCCCACCAGAGAAGCAGCGTCCGGTGCGACGCCGTCCGGGCAGCGAACAGGCCGCGCGTGTGCGCATCAACGCAGGTCGCGACGCTGGCATCCGCCCCGGGGACCTCTTCGGCGCCGTGGTCAACGAGACCGGCCTACCCGCCGGCGCGGTCGGTGCGATCGAGATCACCGACCGTTTCGCCGTGATCGAGGTCCCCGCGGAGCACGCAGAGATGGTCGTCGCCGCCTTGCAGCGCACCACGCTGCGCGGCCGCCGGGTCCTGGCGCGGGTCGAGTAGGGCTTGGCGCGGGTCGAGTAGGCCTGGGGCGGGTCGAGCCGGATCGGGTCCATCGGATCCTGTCGCGCCCGGACCCGAGCCGAGGCATCACCAACCGCAGGAACAGACGGAAATGGCAAGCCTGCGAAGCGGTACCCTCGCGATAACCGCGGCCAAGCTGGTCTTTCTCGCCGCCGGCTGGGTGCTGTACGTCTCCCTGGGTCGGCTGCTCAGCCCCGAAGAGTTTGGCGTCTACGGCGTTCTTTTTGCCGTGGTGTCGCTGATCAACATGGTGTTGATCAACGGTACGCTGCAGACAGTCAGCCACTTTACCGCACGCCACGCCGACGCCGAGCGTGCCGTCCGCCGCCGGTCGTTCGTCTATCAGGCGTGCTTTGCCTTGCCGGCGCTCGCCGCCTTCGTCGTCGCCGCCCCCTTGCTGGCGTCCTTCCTCAAAGACGATGCGATGACGCCGCTGCTGCGCGGCGCGGCGGTCATTACGCTGGTGTACGCTTTCTACGCCGTCAACGTCGGCTATCTCAACGGGCGACGGCTGTTCGCCCGTCAGGCAGCGCTCGATACGATCTTCTCGATCATGAAGGTCGGGCTGATCATCGTCGCCGTTCGCCTCGGATACGGAATCCCGGGCGTGATCGCCGGTTTCGCGACCGCCGCAGCCCTGGTGCTGGTGGTCTCCTTCTTCCTCGTCGGCCGCGGCGAGGACCGTTCGAAGGTCGAGCTGCGGTCGTCTGCGTTCGCGCGCTATGCGGTCCAGGTGCTGGCGGTCGCCCTCTTCCTGAACTTCGTCATGAACGCCGACATCTTCTTGCTCAAGCGCCTCTCGGACCCAGCGACCGCGAATCGCCTCGCCGGCTTCTACACCGCCGCACAGAGCATCGCTCGCCTGCCGTACTTCGTTCTCATCACCGCGTCGTTGGTGATGTTCCCGACGCTGGCGCGCCTCAGCGGCGATGGCGCCGAGGTGCGCGACGCCCGTGCCAGCGTCTCGTCGCGCGCTCTTGTGCTGGTCCTCGGCCTCCTCGCCGTGGTCTGCGCGGCGACCGTTCCGATCACCGACCGCGTCATCGTATTCCTCTACCCGCCTGTATACGCCGAGGCGGCGACCGCCCTGGCCTGGTTGCTGCCGGCCCTCGCGGGGATGTCCCTGCTCAACCTGTCCGTGAGCATGGTCAGCGGCGCCGGCCACCCGGGCGTCTCGTCGATCGTCTTGAGCGTCGCCTTGGGCGTGCAGGCGCTGGCGTGCAGCGTGTGGATTCCGCGATACGGTCTGGTCGGCGCCGCCGCGGGCACCACCCTCGCCGTAGCGGTCGCGCTGGTCGCCATCCTCGCCTGGCAGCGCCGCGCATTTGGCACGCGGCTGCCGCTGCGGGTCCTGGCGGTGGTGGCGCTCGCCGTCGCTGTGGGTCTGGCTGTCTCAACCGGGCTCGACCGGGTCTTGCCCGAGGGCGCCATCGCCGGACGAATCGCGACCCTGGTGATCCTCGCGACCTCGGCGCTGGCCTCGGCCGCCGTGCTCGTGATCGGCGGCGTCGCGACCGGCGCTGGCGTCGGTCCCAACCGCCGGGTCCTGCTCGTGAGCAAGCCGCTGCAGCCTCCCTTTAACGACGGCGCCAAGACCTTTGTCGCCGCCATCGCCCGGGCGCTGCCCGCGCATCGCACCGCGGTCATCGCCGTGCAGCCGGCGCTGGCCCGGGACGGGCTGCCAGACGGAGTCGTCGTTC
>CALGHC010000045.1 GCA_937915965.1 uncultured Myxococcales bacterium | reverse complement strand
CCGCGGCCGCCTCCGGCGTCTTCGCTCGATCGCCGGCGGCTCGGTTGGCGGTCATGGGGTCACCGCCACAGCCGCGGCCTCGACGTAGAGCGCGTCGAAGCGGGCCCGGAACGCCTCGTTGACGTGCTTGCGCCGGACCTTGAGGGTCGCGGTGATCAAGCCGTTCTCGACGGTGAGCGGCTCGTCGAAGATCTCAAACCGCTTGATGGTCTCGTGTCGCGCCAAGGTCGCGTTGACGGCGGCGACGCGCGCAGCGACGGCCGCGTACAGCCGCGCGCGCAGCGCCACGTCGTCATCCAGAGCGAGGTCATCCAGAGCGAGGCGCTCGCGCCGCGCCCAGGCCGCCACGCCGACCGGGTCGGGCCACACGCCAGCGACCAGGTAGCGGCAGCCGTCTCCATAGACGACCAGATGTGCGATCAGCTCGTCATCGGCGAAGCGCAGCTCGATGTTGGCAGGCGGCACGTTTTTACCACTCGCCAAGACCAGGATGTCCTTCTTGCGGTCGACGATCTGCAGGAAGCCGTCCTCGGTGAAGACGCCGACGTCGCCGGTCTTCAGCCAGCCATCGTCGGTGAAGGTCTGGCGGGTCGCCTCGGCGTCCTTGTGGTAGCCGGCGAAGACGTTGGGACCGCGCGCGTGGATCTCGCCGTCATCGGCGAGGCGAAGCTCGACGCTCGGCAGGGGCCGGCCGACCGTGTCGAACCGGAAGGCGTCCGGCCGGTTGAGCGTCAGCGTCGGTGCCGCCTCGGTCAGGCCGTAGCCCTCGATGATCAGCACCCCGTTGGCGTGAAAGAGCTCCATGACCTCGCGCTTGAGGCCGGCGCCACCAGAGAGGCAGAAGCGCCAGCGACCGCCAGTAAGGGCGTCGAGCCGAGCACGAACCGCGGCGGCGTCGCCGGCAGCCCGAGCCGCCGTGGCGATCTTCTCAAAGACCGTCGGCACGCTCATGAAGACCGTCGGCCGAACTTCGGCCAGGCGGGCCATCAGCTGCAGCGGATCGGTCATCCAGGTCTCGAAGCCGAGGGTGTTGCCCAGGCAAGCCTCGCCGAAGCCGAAGATGTGACTCATGGGCAGCCAGAGCAGGTCGACGTCCGGCTCACCGTCCGGCTCGGCGAGCAGCGGCGCGTTGCAGATCAACCAGTCGCGACCGTTGGCGGCGACGTTGGCGTGGGTCAACGGCACGCCCTTGGGCAGCCCCGAGGTGCCGCTGGTGTAGAGCATCACCGCGAGGTCCTCGAGGCCGATGGTCGCCAGCAGCCCGGCGAAGCGCTCAGGCGCGGCGCGGTCGATCGCGGCGCCACGTCGGCACAGCTCGGCGAAGCCGCTCACCCGTGTGGCGACCTCTTCTGCGCCTGGCACGCCGGGATCGCTCGCTGCAACCCGGCTGCGGACCGCCTCGACGTCGACTGCGCCCAAGGTGACGATGCGAACGACGGCGGCGTAGGCTGGCCAGGCCGTGAAGACCCGCTCGAGCAGCGCCTCGGTGTCGACAAAGACTACGATCGCGTCGCTGTGCGAGACGACATGGGCTGCTTGTTCCGCCGTGCTGTTGGCGTAGACCGGCACCATCGCCCCGCCGGCCGATTGAATGGCCAGCGCGGCTTCGATCCACTCGACTCGATTGGGCGCGTAGATCGCCGCGCGCGCGCCGGCGTGCACGCCGTCCTCGGCGAGGGCGAGGGCGGCATGGCGGATCGCGGTGGTGTACTCGGCCCAGGTCACTGCCCGCCAGCCATCGCCATCCGGTACGTGGAAGCGGGTGCGCTGCCTGCGCGCCTCGGCGAGCTCGAAGACGATCTGGGGCGCGGGCTTGAGCTCCAGGTAGGGAGTCGGGTCCATGGTCGGCCTCGATGCGTCGTTCAGGTCTTGGCGGCGGTCTTGCGGCGCGTGCGTGGCTTGGAGGCGGGTGCCGGCGCCGGGCTCGCCACACGCAGCTCGCGGACCTCGGCATGCAACGCCTCGATCAGCTGTCGCTGGCTGGCGAGCTCTTCCTCGAGGTCGATCAGCCGGCTGCCGACCTGATGCACGGCGTGCAGGGTGCGCTCCTGGTCGTGGCGGGTCGCGCCGCCTGCCGCCGCCCACGCCGCGTTGGCGTGCTTGTCTGCCTCGGCCTTGGCCTTCATCGCCTTGGTCAGCATCGTGCCAGCGGGACCGAGCACGAGCGGGCTCTGCAGCACCTGATCCAGCAGCGCGGCGGTGGCGCCTTCCCAGGCGTCGAACTGCGTCTTCCATGTCTTCCAAGGGTTCATGCTTTATCCTCCATCTATCTGCTTCTACAGACAACTTATCCCGCATTCCAATTCATCTACAGGCCGGTCATCGTGCCGGGCACTCATGGTGCACGTCAGGCCTCCTAAAGACCCATACGACGCACCTCGCGAGCGGTCGTGAAGTCCTGCGCGGCCTCGTTCTTGACGCTGGTGGCGCGGGCGACCTCGCCCATGCACTCGAAGAGGAAGCTGAC
>CALGHC010000044.1 GCA_937915965.1 uncultured Myxococcales bacterium | reverse complement strand
ATCCAGCGCGTAAAAGCGGATCTCGTCGGACCGGTTGGCCAGCAATTCGATCAGCGCGTCGCGTACCCGTTCGTGCTGAAAGTCTCGGAGGTTCGACACGATCTCCCGGAGCCGCTCGAGGTCGCCGTGATAGCCGGGGTCGCAACCGCGCATCGTCTCGATGAGGGTAGTGACCGCGACCTCGTCACCGGCAAGCTCACGCAGCGCCCGCAGGGGGAAGTACACGGCCGTGTTGGTCCGGACGAAGTCCTGCAGCACCTCGATGGCCTCGCCTCCCCAGTTGGCGACGAGCTGGTAGCAGTACGTCTTCTCTTCTTCGTCGATGGTCGGCCCGCTCACGCGGATCGTGAACCGGCCGAGGAGGGCCCGCAGCGCCGCGGTCGTACCCGCGCGCACCAGCTCGTCCATTGCCTGGTAGCGTTCGTGGGTCTGGCGGTAGGGGTCGGTGACGCGTTTGCGCCACTTCTCCACCGCTTTGTCCGGGTTCTTGTTGCCCGTGAAGATGTCCAGAAGTCCCATCACGCACCTTTCGAGCCCTTTGCGAGAGCCGGGAAACTAGCAGATGGCCCGGGGCAGGTCTACATTGACCCTGCCCCGGGCGCGGTGAATCCGTGGCCAGTGGCCCGCGCGCAACCCTGCGACGCGCTTGATGTTACCGCCAACCGCCGAGGGCCATGATCGACGTGAAACGCCACCACAGTCCCGCCGGCATCGCTCCTGGCATCGGCCCAGGCACCGGCCCTTGCATCGGCCCTTGCCGCAGCCTTTCGCCGCCCCCGAGGGCCTCTGGGCTGCCCCCGAGGGCCTCTGGATTGGCCGTCTGGGCCGCTCCGGTTCTCGCCGCTCTCGTCCTTGCCACCGTCAGCGCCTGTTCGGGTGACGATTCCGCCCTGCGTTCGAGCCACCGTCTGCGTCACGGCCCTGCTTTGGGCGAGTCCCCGGAATCGACCGGCGAGATCGACGACCTCGCTCTGGGATCGACCGACGACAGTGTGCCCTTCAATCGGGCCCGTCGCCATCTCGACATGAGCGAAGGCGTCGCCGCTCGCTGCCGGCTCTGGCGTCCCGTCATCGAGACCGCGGCGGCCGAACACGGCGTCGACCCCGCGTTGATGGCTGCCATCGCCTGGGTCGAGAGTCGTTTCCAGCCCGATGCCCGCTCACGCGTGGGCGCCCGCGGGCTGATGCAGCTCATGCCCAAGACCGCCACTGCGCAGGGCTGCAGCGACCCGCGCGACCCACCCTGCGCCGCGGCCGCGGCCGCGAGGCTGATGGTCGTCCTGCTTGAGCGCTTCGACGGCCGAGAGGTCTATGCGCTGTGCGCCTACAACGCGGGCGCGGGCCGGGTCAGGCGGGCGTGGAAGGCGGGGGTCCTGCCGGCGAACTTCGGCTACGCCGAGGTCGTTCTACACGCTCGATCCCGCTTGCTCCGCAACGGCTGCGTCGCCGACAAACCCCGCCGCTAAGGCGATGTCGCTCGTGTCGGCGAGTCGATGTGGGCTTGCTTCTCGTCTTGCGCCCGCATTCCCCGCATTCGTCTTGCGCCCGCATTCGTCTTGCGCCGGTGTCGGCGCAGCGATCGGCGGACGCGTCTAGCGACGTTCGTGCCGCTCGATCATCGGCGCGACCGGCCGGTTGAAGCGCAGGTGGCCATGGGCGGCTTCGCGCAGCGCCGTGACGCACTCCTTGTTCTTGCTCTCGATGGTGGTCGCTTCGCCTTCGCGCAGCTGACGCGCCCGGCGCACGGAGAGCATCACCAACGCGAACCGATTTGGCACGTTGTCCAGGCAGTCCTCGATCGTTATACGGGCCATTTTGGCTCCTCCAGCTCGTCGGGGGCACGTCTCGTAGCGGCTTTTTTTGCCGTCCGTCCGTGGCGCAGGGCCCGCAGGTATGCGGCGCGCCAGTGTAGGTGAGCCGCCACGGCTTGTCACGTCCGGCGCGTCGGGGCGAGCGAGGTGAGCCGCGGAAGTGCCCGTGGAATCGCACATTTTTCAGGAAGCGTCGGGGTTCTAGCGGGTTGCCACTGGGGGGGGATTCCACTAGAGTAGGCGCCACGGAGGCCCCTTTTCATGTCCACGGCCGGCGCAGAGACCCCAACCGAGCGCCCCGATGCCCTGGTGGGAACCCTCCTGGCCGACCGCTATCACATCCTGCGCCGGCTCGGTAAGGGCGGCATGGCGATCGTCTATCTCGCCAAGGACCGCAAGTTCGGCCGAGAGGTCGCGGTCAAGGTGCTGCGTACAGACGTCGCGAGCGATCCGATCGCCGCCAAGAGGCTGGTGCGTGAGGGGCGCGCCGCAGGCCAGCTGCAGCACCCGCACATCATCACCATCTACGATATCGACGAGTCCGAGGGGCTGGTCTACGTCGTGATGGAGGTGCTGGTTGGCTGCGAGATGTCGGACCTCATGGAGCAGGTTGGCGCGATCGCGGTCGACCGGGCGGTCAACATCGGCCGACAGGTGGCTGCGGCGCTGGCGGCGGCACACGCCTCGCACATCATCCACCGCGATATCAAACCCGAGAACCTCTTCCTGATCGACCACCCCGAGGGCGGCGACTATGTGAAGATGCTGGACTTCTCGATCGCCAAGCTGCCGACGAACATGATCACCGCGGCGCTGACGCGCGCGGGCTCGGTCTTTGGTACTCCGCACTACATGGCGCCCGAGCAGGTCGAGGGCCGCCCGGTTTGTCCGCAGACCGATATCTACGCGTTGGGGGCGGTCATGTACGAGCTGATCGCCGGCGAGCCGCCGTTCGACGGTGATTCGGTGATCGACATCCTCCTGCAGCACGTCAAGACGGAGCCCAGACGCTTGTCTTCGTTCGGCGCCAGGCTGCCACCCGGGCTCGACGATCTCGTCGCATCCATGCTCGCGAAGAAGGAGTCGGACAGGCCCAAGTCGGCGGGCGACGTCGACCGGCAGCTCAGCCGAATGATGACGGAGATGCGCGCTGAGGACGACGCGCCGGCCTCGACTCGCGGGATGAGCGCGTTGAGCGTCGCTGAGGTCGAGCGGGCCAAGTCGGCCGCGGACGCCAAGCCGGAGGCCGCGCGCGCGGGTGAACAGGGCGCTGACCGGCTCGCTTCTGGTATCCCCAACGCGCCGGAAAAGCCGGCTACGCTCCCATCCAGCGGCGGGTCGACTCTGCCGTCGGTCGACTTGCCTCGCCGCGGGCCTGGCGCACCTCGGCCGCCGACGCCTGGCAGCGGCGCGTCCGCAGCCGGTATGGACTTTGGCGATGACGACGACGCACCGACGATGATCGGCGCCGGTCTCGCTGCGCTGGTGGACCAGGCCGCTCGAGCCGCCGACGAGGCCCAAGGCAGACCTTCCTTCTCGCCTGCGGTGCCGTTGGCCAAGGCTCGCCCGGACTCCGGCGTGATGGCGCCTGGGGCGGTGCATCGCGAGGTCAGTGGAGCCCACGAGTCCGGCAAGTCCGCCAAGTCCGCCACGTCCGCCAGGTCCGGCAAGTCCGCCAAGTCCGCCGCGCCCGCCCATTCCGCCAAGCCCGATCAGCTCGACAAGCGCCGCGATCGGGGTGACGCGGGTGCGCCGGGCGTCCGGCCGGCCAAGGAGGCCCGCCGACCCAGCAGTGGCCACCAGCCGCCTCGCCACGCCGACAGCCGCTCTGAACGGCCGCCGCGCCCACCGACGCGGTCGCCCTCGGGCGCTCTGCCGCAGCAGCCCGGGGTGGTCGAGAGGCGGGGGCCCTCCGGTGTGCATCCGAAGGCCCCGCGCGAGGCACGCACGACCGAGCGCCAGAGCAGCGGCAGCGACTCGGTACCGACCCGCCCCGAGATGAAGGCCGACCCGGCGTTGTTGCATGCGATGGGGCGGTCGGAACGGCAGACCGTGAATCCCGGTGAGACGGCGACCCGCGAGACGCCGTCGCCCCCGCTGCAGGCGACCATGGCTCCGAGCGAGGAGCGGCACAGCGTGTGGGATGACAGCGGCTCGAAGCTGCTTTGGGTCGCCGTGCCAATCGGTGCGATCGGCCTTGTCGGTCTACTCGCGGCTGCCTGGATCATCTTCTCGAAGGGGTAGTCGCGACGGGTAGTCGCGACGGGTAGCCGCGACGGGTAGCTGCCTTTCGGACCAGTCTCTGCGCTCTTTCGCCGCGTCTTCGTCGCAGCTTCACCGCGCTCTCGCTCCCCGTTCATTGGCGCTCCCGTGGCGCTTCCGTGGCGTTCCCGTGGCGCTTGCCGACCGCGGCGTCTGTGCTAGCCTCCGCCGCCGCCGTCTTCGCGGCCTTCTGGCCTCCCGAGTGCCCCCCCGGCCACCGGCACCTCCATGCCACCCGCGGCCCGCTCTGTCCAAAGTGGAGATCCGTCCATGTCGAACCCGACCGACCCCGCCTCGCCTGCCGGCGAGCTGCCCAAGAACTACGACTTTACCCAGGTCGAACCCCGCTGGAACGAAGAGTGGGAGCGAAGCGGCATCTATCGCTACGACCCCGACAGCGCCGCGGCCAAGGCCGGCCGGGTGTACTCGGTCGATACCCCGCCGCCGTACGTCTCGGCTGCCCACCTGCACGTCGGCCACGCGATGAGCTACAGCCAGGCTGAGTTCGTCGTGCGTTACAAGCGGATGCGCGGCTACGAGGTCTTCTATCCGATGGGCTTCGACGACAACGGTCTGCCCACCGAGCGTTACGTCGAGCAGAAGTACAAGGTCGACAAGAAGCGCATCACCCGCAAGGAGTTCATCGAACTGTGCCTGAAGGAGACCCGGTCTGGCGCTGCGGTCTACGAGCAGCTGTGGCGGTCGCTGGGTCTCAGCGTCGATTGGCGCATGACCTACTCGACCATCCAGCCGCGGGCCGTCGAGCACGCCCAGAGGTCGTTCCTGGAGTTGGCCGCAGGTGGTCATGTCGAGCGACGCTCGGACCCCATCCTGTGGTGCCCGCGCTGCGGGACCTCGCTCAGTCAGGCGGACGTCGAGGCCGACGAGGAGCGGGAGCGGCCGTTGCACCGCTTGCGTTTCGCGCGCAGCGACGGCGGCGAGGACGGCGTCATCGACACCACCAGGCCAGAGTTGGTCACCGCCTGCGTTGCGATCGCTTGCAACCCCGAAGATCCGCGCTTCGCCGCATTGGCCGCCGATACGCGTTTCGCCGTGCCGCTGACCGAGCTACGCGCGGATGGCAGCTCGGCCGAGCCGCGCACGGTGCCCGTGGTTCGCGACGAGAGCGTCGACCCGGCCTTCGGCACCGGGCTGATGATGGTCTGCACTTTCGGGGACACCGAGGACATCGCGAAGTGGCGCGAACACAATCTGGAGACCTGCCTGGTCATCGACGCCGACGGTCACATGGCCACGCCGGACCTCGTCGAGCTCCACGGCAAGCGCGTGCACGTCCAGGCGAAGGGGTCAAAGGTCTACAGCGAAGCCCGTCTTGCCGCCAAAGAGCTGCTTGAAGCCCACGGCTACCTCATCGGCGTGTCGGCAAACCAGAGCCGCGCCGCGGTGCACGAGCGCTGCGGGACGCCACTCGAGTTTCAGGTCACACCGCAGTGGTTCATCCGCGTTCTCGATCACCGCGACGCGTTCCTCGCTCGCGGCCGCCAGCTCGCCTGGCACCCCGAGTTCATGCGCGAGCGCTACGAGAGCTGGGTCGAGGGTCTGAAGTGGGATTGGAACATCAGCCGGCAGCGCTTCTACGGCGTGCCCTTCCCCGTGTGGTACTGCAACGCCTGCGACGGCACGGTGCT
Source organism: uncultured Myxococcales bacterium (assembly GCA_937915965.1). Classification (GTDB taxonomy): domain Bacteria; phylum Myxococcota_A; class UBA9042; order UBA9042; family UBA9042; genus CALGHC01. The sequence continues at coordinate 20,725 of CALGHC010000044.1, read as the reverse complement.
GCCGCCGATTGAGGCGCTTCCGCTCGATCCGACCGGTGACCCCTGCCCTGTCGCCGCCTGTCCGGCCTGCGGGGGCGGCGACTTCCGCCCCGAGAACGACGTGATGGACACGTGGATGACGTCGTCGCTCACGCCGCTTATCAACGCCAACTGGACCCGCTGGCAGGATCGAAAGACGACCGGTGAGCTCGCCACCGAGGCGCGCCCCGAGATCTACCCGCAGGGCGTGCGCGTGCAGGCCTTCGAGATCATTCGTACCTGGCTGTTCTACACGGTGGTGAAGGGACACTTCCACACCGACAATATTCCGTGGCGCGACGTGATGATCTCGGGGTGGGGCCTCGACCGCCACGGCAAGAAGATGAGCAAGCGGCTGGGCAACTTCGTCGATCCCCAGCAGGTGATCGAGCGCTACTCGGCCGATGCGCTGCGTTACTGGTCGGCGGGCGCGACCTTGGGCCACGACCTTCGCTACCTCGAGGAGGACGTCAAAGGCGGTAAGCGCTTGCTGACCAAGCTGTGGAACTCGACGCGTTTCGCGATGCAGGGGGTTGGCGAGGGCCCGCTTGGCGCCGTCGCCGAGGAACCGACGGTCGCCGATCGCTGGGCACGCAGCCACCTTGTCGCCACCGTCGACGCGGCCACCGCCGGATTCCAGCAGTACGAGTACAACAAGGCGTTGCGGGCCACCGAGCAGGTGTTCTGGAAGGTCTGGTGCGACAACTACCTCGAGCTGGTCAAGGGTCGCTTCTGGAACCCGGAGGACTACACGCCCGGCCAGGTCGAGGCCGCTCGTCGTACCATCTTTGAGGGAACGTACGCGTTGCTGCGGCTCTTCGCGCCGGTGCTGCCGTTCATCACGGAGGAGCTCTATCAGCTCGCGATCCGGCCGCGCCTGGGCGACGACGCCCCGACGAGCGTGCACATCGCGCCTTGGCCCCAGGACGAGGCGGGCGCGATCGATGTCTTCGGCGGCGCGCGGGACGTCGACAGCGAGGCCGCCGGTGACCTGCTCATTGGCCTTCTGACGGCGGTCCGCACTCTCAAGAGCCAGGCGCGTATCGGCTTGGGGCGGCCGCTCGCGGAGGTAGTCGTCGTTGGCGACCGGTCCCAGGCGGACTTTGCGCCGCTGATCGTCGACTGGCAGGCGGCCTCGCGCGCGGCCTTGGTGCGATTCGAGCCGGCGTCGTCGCGTGCCGCGATCGAGGCGACCGTCGAAGGCGGCCTGATCGACGTCGAAGGCAGCGGCGTGGCGATCGGCATCGTTCCGATGTCCGAGTGACCTTCGGTCAGATCGCGCGCGCAGCCAGGAGCGCGGCGACCAGGCCGGCCACCACCAGGAGCGACGCTGCGCCGCGTTGGACCGCGGTTGCGCGCGCCGACGGCGGCCAGGCGAGGCGCTTGCGACGGACCCGTCCCCACGCCACGAAGATCAGGCTCACCCAGCAAACTTGCGCGACGTCGAGACCGACACCGAAGCTGGCGAGTGGCCAGATCAGGGCGTCACTGGCGCCGACCATCGCCTTGAGCCCGGCGCCGAAGCCCATGCCGTGAACAAGCCCGAACGCGGCCGCAAATAGCGCCAGGTGCCCGGTGCGCCATCGCTTGGGCGACCTCGCGCGGAGGCCGGCGGCGCTGATCGACAGGCCGATGATGACCTCGACCACCGCCATCTGCGGCCAGTCGAGGACGAAGGTCACCGCCATCGAGGCGATGTGGCCGAGAGAAAACGACAGAACCGCCAACCACAGTCGGCTCAGCCGCCGCGCGCCGATCGCCAGGGCGACCAGGAAGAGCAGGTGATCCCAGCCGAACGCCAGGTGACGCGCCCCTTCTTCGCCCCAGGCACGCAGCAGCTGCCGCGGTGGTGGTCGCCACCTCCAGCCATCGGCAGCCGCGCCGACCGGCGGGAAGTCGCCGGAGTCGAGGTCTGCGCCGGGACCCGGCCCGCCGAAGGCGTAGTTTGGTATCGCTGAACGTGTCGCCAGCGTGTCGCCGGCTGCGGGCACGCGCGGCGGTTGGGTGGGGAGATCGCCGAGCACCGGCAGGGTCAGCTCGCGAAGATGCGGCGGCAGCACGTAGCGAGCCGGCAGGCTCTCGCCGACGCGCATCGCGACAAAGAGCGTGGTGCGGGTGCGGTCCCGGCGGTAGTCCAGCCGGGTGAGCGTCAACTGGACCATCGGCGCTTCGCAGACGAGGCGGTAGCGGATGATCAGGTGACCACGCGTGCCGCCTCCCGCTGTAGCCGCTGGGAAGCGCTCGCTGCTGGGCACGTCCTCCAGCGCGCAGCCGGGGAAGGCGAAGGCACCGCGTGCGACGCGAGCGAAGGCCTCGCGGCCGCGGCTGACCGTCATGCCGAGCTCTGCGGCCATCTCGTAGAAGCGCTCCAGATGGCGCTCGGGAAAGGCGGCGGTTACCTCGAAGCCGCGCCGGTCGGTTGTGACGAAGCTGATCAGGACGTTCGCGCGCACCTCGTCGATGGGGTGGGCGGCGGCGTCGTGCCATCCGCCGAGACTGGCTGCCATGACCAGGGCGATCGCGGCCGCGGCCGCCGCGATGGTGCGCGAGGTCGTGTGGGCGATGGCGCGCGAAGTCGTCTGGCGGCGGGCACACGCGGAGGGCATATCGGTCACTCTGGGTGGATCTCGTTCATCGAACTCGCGGTTGTTTTACCCGTCACCGAGCAGGCCGTACACTGGTCGCCGCAGCCGCCGAGCGACGGCTCGCGCCGAGGTGAACGTGACCGAAGGAACCCTGGCCATGGCCCCACGCCCGCGCCGGCGTCGTGCGCGCCATCTTCTCCGTGTCGCGGTCGCATGCGTCGCCGCTTGCGTGGCAACGGCTTGCGGCGACGACGAGGCCGGCCCGGACGGTGGCGGCTTCTCGACCGACATTCAGGTCGGTTCGGATGACGTCGCCTTCACCTTTGGCCAGGACACGACCACCCCGGCGACGGGCGACGCCGGCCAGATCGGCGAGCCGCCGATGGGTGACTCGGTCGACACGGCGGACCCGGACGGCGTCGCCACCGACGCCAGCACGGCCACAGACTCGAATTCGACCTCGGACGCACAGGGTGGGGACGCGAACGTCGGTCCGGAGACCGTGCAGGCGGACATCGGCGACCAGCCGACGACGACCTGCGCGGGTTCCTGCGGGGTCTTTCTTGAGGGCAACCCCTGCCACTGTCACCACGGCTGCGTGCAGGAGGGCAACTGCTGTGCGGGCTTCCAGCTCGATTGCGCTTGCCAGAAGGCCAACGACTGCGACGACGGCAGCGCGTGCACCCAGGACTCGTGCTTCAACAACTTGTGCAAACAGATCCCGTCACTCGGCTGTTGCAAGACCGCCGCGGACTGCACCGGCGGCGACGAATGCAGCGTGGCCACCTGCGAACAGGGCGCTTGTGCCCTGCTGCCCAAGGACTGTTCCGACGGCGTCGCGTGCACCCTCGACGTCTGCGACTCAGGTACCGGCGAGTGCGGTCACAAGCTCGACGCAACAACTTGCTTGATCGAAGGCGCTTGCATCAAGGCCGGCACCGGTCAGCCAGGGACCGACAGCTGCGTCCTGTGCCAGCCAGACGTCGACGCGCTTGGCTGGACCGCCAAGGCGGACCACTGTTTCATCGATGGCCTGTGCTACGCCAAGGACGCAAATGACCCCGCGGCCAAGAGCTGCACCGTCTGTGACCCGGCCAAGTCGGCGTCCGCATGGTCGCTGCAGATCGGAACTTGCTACGTCGACGGCGGCTGCTACCTCGACGGTTCCACCGACCCCGCCAACCCCGAATGCGGTGTCTGTGCCCCGTCCAAGTCGCAGACCGCGTGGAGCGGCAAGGCAAATACCTGCGCCGTCGGTGGCGTCTGCTACGGCGCAGGCGAGGCCGACCCGCTCGCCCAGGACTGCCGCGCGTGCCAGCCCGATGTCGACGCGACCGCCTTCACCGTGACGGACGGCTGGTGCTGGGTCGACGGCCTGTGCAAGAAGGCAGGCGAGGATCAATCGGGCAGCGGCGGCTGCGCGATCTGCGACCCCAAGACTTCGACTGGCGCGTGGACCGTCGAGACTGGCGCTGCTTGCGACGATGGCATCTCGTGCACGCTTGGCGACAAGTGCGGCGCCGACGCGACGTGCAAGGGCAAGCTCGATCCCTTGTGCTGCCAGATTACGGCCGACTGCAAGAACCTCCAAGAGAAGGCCGAACCCTGCGAGAAGGCAGTCTGCAACGGTCAGTCGGGTCAGTGCGAGCTGCAGACGATCGAAGGCTGTTGCGTCCAGGGCGCGTGCTGCAATGTGCCGTTGCAGACCCTCCAGCCCATGGGGACCAAGTGCGCCGACATCAACTTCGGCAACGCCTATCAGTGTGATGGCAACAACGTCCTGAAGGCGAAGAAGTACCCGGGTTGCACTGGCGCCCATTACTCCAAGTGCTTGACCGACACACCCGCGCTCGGCGCTTGGGAGCTCGCCAAGGCCTGCCAGGCGCCTCAGGTCTGTGTCATCGATGGTGACGGCATCGGCGCTTGCAAGTAGCGCCGCCCGTCACTTGGTCTGTGCGCTCTTCTTCGCTGCCTTCGACGCTTCCGACGCTGGCCGGCTCGCTGCCCCGTTTGCCCGGCGGCCGGGGTCCGCCGCGCGGATCGCTGGCGAGGCCGCCCAGCCGCAAATCGGACATGTATCGAGGTCGTGGCCGCGCGCAGGACAGTGGTCACGGCCAAAGTAGATGATCTGCATGTGCAGGTCGCGCCAGCTCGACTCGGGGAAGACTGCCTTGAGGTCGCGCTCCGTCTCGACGACGTTGCGACCGGTCGATAGCCCCCATCGCCACGCCAGACGATGGATGTGGGTGTCGACGGGAAAGGCCGGCACACCGAACGCCTGCGAGACGACCACTGACGCGGTCTTGTGGCCGACGCCGGGCAGCGCCTCAAGCTTGGCGAGGTCGCACGGCACCTCGCCGGCATGGTCGTCGATCAGGATCTGCGACAGGCGGTGGATGTTGCGCGCTTTGGTCGGCGCCAGCCCACAGGTTCGGATGTGTGCGAGGATCGCCTCGGCGCCCAGGGCGACCATCGCCGCCGGGTCCGGGGCAGCTGCGAACAGCGCTGGCGTCACCAGATTCACGCGGGCGTCGGTCGTCTGGGCCGAGAGCAGCACCGCCACGAGCAGGGTATAGGCGTCTTGGTGGGTGAGCGGCACCTGAGGCTCGCTGTAGAGGACGGCGAGCTGTGAGCGGATCCGGTCGGCGCGCGCCTGACGGTTCATGGGTGGGCCGTGGGGCAGGGCGGCCGAGGGGCCGCAGTGGGCAGGGCCGCGAGAGTAGCCGAGACGGCCGCGCCGGCAAATCTGCGCCGTGGACCGCAGTGGATCGCCGCGGATCACCGCGCCGCGCAGGGGGGCACACCGCGGCCGTCCAGCGTCGCTTTGGTGGCGCTTCTGCGTCGCTTCTGCGGTCGGCTCGTGGCTAGTCGAATTCAAGGGCCTCTGCTACGCTCGCGCCCGCCACCCGAGTGGAGCACGGAGAGCCCATGTATGCGACCCGCCTGTCCGATGGAATCCATCGCACGTCCATCATGCTGACAGCGTTCGCGGCGCTCGTCGTCAGCCCGATCGTCGCATTCGCGGCGACCACGGCGGCGTCGCTGCCTGACGCTGTTTCGGGCGCTGTCGCGCCGTTCGCGCCGGATCAAGACGGCGGGATCGGCGAGACCGCCTTCCGCGCGCCCGGCTACCGTGGCTACCGAGGCGGCATGGCGGTCATCCGCCGCGGTGAGCTTGAGGCCAGCCTCTATGGTCAGTTGCAGACCCGCGGCACGTTCTTCACCGGCGACGACAACCTGGCGCTGCGCGGCGATCTCGCCGAACGCCCCGGCTTTGCCGTGCCGCGTGCCCGCTTCGGGGTCGCAGGTCAGCTCGCCGATCACGTTCTCTTCGCGATCGGCACCGACATCACCCAGGCAGGGGGCGCTCGGGTCAACGACGCCTGGTTGACCTACACGCGCTTTCGCTACCTCCACATGAGCTTCGGCGCGCGCAAGCTGCCGTTCTCTCGCTCTGCGATGACCAGCTCGTCGGATCAGGCGCTGGCCGAGCGTAGCCGGGCGTCGGCGTGGATCGCGCCCTATCGACAGGTCGGCGTCACGATGGCGGGCCGCTACGAGGACATCGGTCTCGACTGGGATCTCGGTCTTTACAACGGCTTCACCCGCCATGGCACCTTCTACGAGGGCTACAGAGAGAACGATGGCCTCTCCGGCAACCGTCTCAACGGCCTGAGCACCGCCGGTCGGGTCGCTTGGGCGCCCATCGGCGCGATGGGCGAGGCGACGGCTGATATGGAGCACAAGCCCCTGCGTGTGGCTGTGGGCCTCAGCGGCATTCTTAACGACGGCGGCACGGTGCGTAGCAAGCACATGGGGGTAGATGCGATCTTGAAGGTGCGCGGCCTGCACCTGTTGGTCGAGGCGCTCAGCGAGCAGGCAGAGCCGGTCGACGAGCCCACAGAAGCCGCCACGATCCCAGCGTCAACCGAGCGGCGTGCGCTCGTCGTTGAGGCGGGCTATGTCGTTGACCGGCTGTCATTTGCGGCTCGCGTCGAGCTCCTTGACCCCAACGTCGACGTGGACGACCACGACGATGAGATGATCGTCAGCGTCGCGCTCGGCTATCACTTCATTCGCAATCTGCTGCGTGTGCAGCTGCAGATGGATCACCGCGAGGAGCGCTACGGCCCCGCGATCGACAACGACACCGCCTTCGCCCAGATCCAGCTGCGCCTGTAGCGGAGGACCTCGAATGCAGGACGTGAAGTCAAGACGGACCGCTGCCGCGAATGCAGCTGTGAACGTGGTCGCGACGACGCCCGTTTCCGGCCGGGCGTGCGTGCAGGCGCTGCTGTTCGCCGCGATCGCCGTCTCGGCCGGTCTGGTCGCAGGCTGCGGCGACAAGGTCGATACTCTGCGGGCGTTCCGGGCGACCAGCCGCCACCAGCTGGTCGGCGGGCCGGTGGCCTACGCAGACATCGGCGACTTCGTCCTCGAGAATGACAAGGTCCGGGTCGCGATCCTCGACGCGGGCCGGTCGTGGGGGCCTGGCGTCTTTGGCGGCTCGCTGGTTGACGCCGACGTGCGTCGGGCCGACGGGCGCTTCGCGTCCGGGCAGGGGCATGACCGCCTCGCCGAGATCTTCCCATTTGCCAACTTGCTTGTGCCCGCTCCCCTCGATACCCACGTCTCGGTGCCCGATGGCAAAGACGGCAGCGACGGCAAGGAGGCGGTGGTCCGCGTCGAAGGCCGCGGCATGTTCTTCCTCGAGGCGCTCGGCGTCCTGCGCACGATGAAGGAGACGCTCAACTTGTTGGGATTTCGCGACGTCAACACGTTCGTCGACTTCCGCACCGACTATCTGCTGCGGCCCGGCGACCGCTTCGTAACCATGCGCACCTGGTTGATCCTGCCGCCGGATGCCCGCGTCGAGGACCCAAGCTGCAAGGACGACAGCCAGTGCGACGCCCCCTTTGTTTGCAAGAAGACCGAGGACGCCGCCGGGACATTCGCCGAGATTGGCTCGTGCAGCTGCGCCGAGCTCGTCGGTTGCGACGTCGTCTGCGATCCGGGGCCGATCGGCGACACCGGCGCGCCCGGCAGTGGCTTCGCGATCGACGCGGCGACCGGCTGCGCGACGTGCAAGTGCAGCACCATCCTCGACATGCAGCCCACCAACGGTGATCAGAGCGTCTTCGGCGTGCTGTTGGGCGACCTTGAGCCCGCCAGCGAGCCCGAGAAGGCCGCCCGCGCCGGCGTCGGAGCGGGTGATTTCGTCTTCTTTGGTAACCAGAACGACATCTTCATCCCCGGCATGGGCTTCGACGAGGAGAAGCCCGTGTGGGACGCCTTCTTCGCGGGCCGCGACACGTTCACCGAGCCCTTGACCTTCGATTTTGTCGCTGCAGCTGGCGGCGACGTGAGCTACGGCTACTTCACCGCCCGGCTCCACGACGGTGACCCGCCGCCCAGGGTCGAGGTGCCGCTGTTCACCTCGGCGACGACCGCGTTTCTGTCGCACAGCTTGAACTGCAACTGGGGCATAGAGGACGACGCCACCTGTGAGACCAGTCGGGTCATGACCTACGAGCGCTATCTCGCCATTGGCGAAGGTGACATCGCCAGCGCGGCCGGCATCATGCACGCGATGCGTGGTACCCAGACGGGTACGGTCGCCGGAATGGTGCGCTGGCGCGACACCGTCGAGCCCGCCGTCAACGCCACCGTATTCTTGATGCGTGATCCCAACGAGAAGCTCGCCGCCGAAGCCCAGCTCGACTGGCACAGCGCGACCCTCGACGAGCTGATCGTAGCCAATCGCACCATCGACGGTACCCCCGGCGTTTTGCTCGCCATCGACGCCGACCTTGGCCTCGATCCGGTCGAGGACGGTGACTTCGAAGCCGAGGTCGTGCCTGGCCGCTATATCGCCGTCGCGACCGACCAGCACCGCATCGTCACCGGTGATCTCATCCCGGTCGAGGTCAAGGCCGGCGCTCGTCACGTGCTGCTGCCGTCCCTACCAACCCCGGCACGGGTCCGCATCCAGACCGTCGATGGCGTCGGTAAGACCATTCCCGCCAAGGCGACGCTGGTCCGGCTGGGCGACGACGGCAAGCCGCTGTACCGAGACGGCGGCCGGCGCCCGTACTTTGGCCAGGGACGCCTTGGTGTCGGGGTGCAGCACGTCTCCTACGACACACGGGGGCGGTTCGACATCCCGGTTCCCGAGGGCAGGTACCGCCTCGTCGTCTCGCACGGCGTCGAGTACGGCATCCACGACGAGACGTTCGTGGTGGCCCACGGCGACCAGAAGGTCGTGGCCGCGCTGCTGATGCAAGAGGTCGACACCAGCGGCTGGATTGGCGGCGACTTCCATCTCCACCAGAAGCCGAGCTTCGACTCTGGCATGGAGATCGCCAAGCGGGTCCTGACCGTCGCCGGCGAAGGCATCGAGTATGCGGCCGCCACGGATCACGACGTCGCGACCGACTTTGCGCCTGCGATCCAGAGTCTGAACCTCGAGCCCTGGCTGCAGAGCGCGGTTGGTTCGGAGATCTCGACGCTGGAGATCGGCCACTATATCGGTTTCCCGCTCAAGTACACCGAGTTGTCTGTTCCAGAGCACGGCTCGCCCGACTGGTATTGCCTGCCCTCGGATCGCATCATCGATCGAATCTTCGAGCAGACCGGCTTCGAAGCGGCTGACGAGGAACCGACGAGCATCATCGCTCATCCGCGCGACGGCTTCCTGGGCTGGGCCTCTCAGATGGGCATGAACCCGTACAGCCTGACGCGAAAGGGTGGCGTGACCACCGCCACCAACCCGATCTTGCGTACCGTCGCCTGCGAACAGGACGCGCTCGAGGTCTTCAACGGCAAGCGCTTCGATCTGATCCGCACGCCGACGGTATGGGAGGTGCAGGTCTTTGGTCGCTGCCTCGGCCGGATCGACGCCGCGGGCTACAAGGACAAGAAGAAGCTCGCTGATTTTGACGCCGCAGGTCTGGCAGGCGACCTCGCCGTGGCTTGTCCCGAGCTGGACGCATGCCGCGGCCAGGACGACGCGCAGGTGTGTCCCTGTGAGGCCGTTGACGGCGCTGGAGCGTGCACGGCGCGGCTCTCGGTGATCCGCTATGCGCCCGGTTGCGCCGGGGACGAGGACCTGCTGACCTGTCTGGCGCGTTGCCAGGCCGGCGACGGCGTCGCCATCTGCCGGCAGCGATACCGCACCGCGCTCGCCGAGGTGATGAGCGCCGAGATCTTGAGACGTACGGCAGAGGAGCAGCGCACCTGGTTGCTCGAGCCGACCTCCACCGACCCCGAGGCGGCGGCCGCCCTGTGGGATGGCTTGGAGAGCCTGTGCAAGGTCAATCCGCTGAAGTTTGACAAGCCGCTCGCCGAGGCGCTCGCGCCCAGCGCGTTCAACCGACCCTGTTACGAGCCCAACGGCATGGTGGAGGATTACTTCCGGTTCCTCGAGCACGGTTTCGTCAAGACGATCGTCGGCGGGTCGGACAGCCACAGCTATGGGGTCGAGCCTGGCACCCCTCGGAACTTCGTGCGCTCGTCGGTCGATGACCCGCAGTCGATCGATCGCCTGGAGATGACCCACAACCTGCGGGACGGCCACGTCGTCGCGTCGTACGGGCCGATGATCGACGCGACCATCGACGGCAAAGGCCCCGGCGATACCGCCACGGTGCAGCCGGGCAAGGTGACGCTGCATCTGCGCGTACAGACTGCGTCGTGGTTCGCCGTCGATCGCGTCGAGGTGACGGTCAATGGCCTCCTGCAGCGGGTCATCGAGCCCGCGGGCGACAAGAAGAAGATCGTCGACCTGGAACAGGATCTCGAGATCGACGTGCCGCAGCGCGACTCCTGGGTCGTCGTCACCGCCATGGGCATCGGCCCCGACCAGAACATGCGGCCGGTCTCGCTCGACGAGCCATTTGGCAGCCTGCAGCTGGCTATGATCGCCGCCAAAGCGTTCGGCGCGATCCCGGGAGCGTCGCTGGTCTTTGCGCCACCGCCGCGGGTGCCTGATTTCTTCCCGGTTCGCCCATACGCGATCACCAACGCGATCCTCCTCGACACGGACGGCAACGGCAGCTACGACGCGCCGCTCGGGCCACCGGCTTTCTGCTCGCCGCGCTGCAATCCCGCCGACGCCACCCTCGACAGCGACGCGAGCCAAACCTGCGCCGACGTCCAGAGCGACTACGTCTGTCTGCAGCCGGAGCGGCGCTGCGGATTGCCAATCGCGGGCGTGTGTGACGTCTATGAGACCTTGCAGAAGACCGCGGCGGGCCTGGGCACGCACGCTGGAGGCCACGTCGCGCAGCCATGAACCCAGTGGATGACACCAACGCAGTCGACGACACCGGCGCGGCCGCTGGCGAGGGCCCGGCTGCCGAGCCCCAGGACGCGCCGATCGCGGTGGGTCTTGACGCTGATTCGGCCGGCACTGGCGTTGGCGACCTGCCTGACGAGCTTGAGATCGCTGAACGGCTGGCTCGCGCCGAGCGCAAGCCTCCGTTGTATCGGTTCTTCCGCGGGACACTCTACGGGCTCTACCTGGCGGTGACGCTGTGGTTGTTCCTGGCCATTGTGATCTCATGGACAAACGCCGTTTGGGGAGACGCGGGCGACGCGATGCGCGCACAGCAGGACGCGCCGCGGCCGCTGGCTGCCGCGCCCAGGACCGGCGAGGTTCTTCCCGCAGCGCGCGTCGGATCCCCGGGTGATGACGCCCGGCCCGCCTCGCCCGTCGCCTCGGGCACCAAGGAGCATCAATGAGCACCGTCAAACTGCCGCAGAACGCGCTGATGGACGCCCTCAACGCCCGTCCCAAGCACGTCTTTGTCGCGGGCGCGTCGCGTGGCATCGGCGAGGCGGTCGCGCGGCTGCTGGGTGAGTCCAACTACAACCTCTCGCTCGGCGCGCGTTCGTACAATCGCCTGCTTGGTCTGGCGATGGACCTCGGCACGGACCGCGCTCGCGCAGTTCGCCTCGATCTGGAGGATTCGGCCTCGATCGACAGCGCCGTCATCGAGGCAGAGTCCACCTTCGGGCCCATCGACGCCCTGGTCCTCGCTGCTGGCGTCAATGAAGAGACCGCGCTCGACGACCTCAGCCCAGACGCGCGCGCACGGTTTCGGCGCAACCTTGAGGTCAACGTCACCGGCACATGGATGCTGGCACAGCTCGCCACGCAGCACATGACCCACGGCGGTCGGGTCGTCTTCATCGCCTCGGTCCTGTCTCGCAAGGGCGCGCCGGGCTCGTACGGATACGCGGCCTCGAAGCACGCGGTCCTGGCGCTGGTGCGCGGCATGGCGCTCGATCTGGCACGACGCAACATTCGCGTGAACGCCCTGTGTCCGAGCTGGGTGGATACCAAGATGGCGCACGATGTGCTCAAGCGGATCGCCGACGCGGAGGGCAAGCCGGTGGCCACGGTGATGGCCGAGATGCTGTCGGCCCAGCCGGTGCGCCGCATGCTCAAGGCCTCTGAGGTCGCCCACTACGTACAGTTCCTGCTCGGCCCGGCCGGCGATGGCGTGACCGGCCAGGCGATCGACATGTCTGCCGGCTCCACGATGGTGTAGGCCGGTGTCGGAGCGCGATGTGGGCGTTGGACTCTTCGAGCAGGCGCGCTCCCGGCTAGCCGCCGGCGAGCTCGACGTGGCTGGCCGTCTGGCCCTTCGCGCCCGCGAGGTCTTCGTTGACGCCGGCGCCAATGACGATGCCTGCGCCGCCGCCAGCCTACAGGGCCGGATCCTGCTGCGGGGCGGCGACCTGTCATCTGCGCTCGTCGCTTCGGCTTGGGCATACGACCACGCCGAATCCAACGACCTCGTCAGCCGGGCCCTCGGCGCCCTGACAGAGATGGGGGCCATCCGCGAGCTCGCCGGTGATCTGGACGCCGCCTTCGCTTGCCACGACGAGGTGCTCGCCCGCCAGCGCACGTTGGCCGACGACGTCGGGGTGGCGACCGCTGCCGGCAACGTCGGCCGTCTGCTGGTGCGGATGCTCGCGACCGATCGAGCGCGCGAGCTCTTGCAGGAGTCACTCGACCTGTTCCGGCGATCGAAGCGCGACGCTGGTGTCGCCAATGCCCTGATCTGTCTGGGCGACCTGTCTCGAGTTGAGGGTCGTCTCGCCGCCGCTGCCCAGGCCTTCGGCGAGGCATACGAGACCGCGCAGGCCGCCCGCCTGCCTGAGCTCGCCACGCTCGCGCGTCTCAACGAAGGATACGTCCAGCGCGACCGCGGCAACGCCGGTGACGCGATTGAGGCGTTTCGTGACAGCCACGCGCTGGCGATGTCGCTTGGTGACCACGCCGGGATTGCTCGGGCGCGTCTCGGCGAGGCGATGGCGCGCGCAGACTGCGACCAGCCCGAGGCCGCAATCGAGGCGTTTGATGCCGCAGAGGCCGCCTTCCGCAAAGCCGGCATCACCGCCGTCGCCGTCACCGTCAACCGCGCCGCGCTGCATTGTCGACTCGGTCGTCTCGAAGCCGGTGCGCGGGGATTCGCCGCCGCCAGGCAGACCCTCCTTGAGAGTGGCGACCGGTTGGGCGCGTTCGAGGTCGCACTTGCGCTCGCCGAGGTCCAGCTGGTCGTCGGCGATCACGACGCCGTCCGCGCCCTGATCGACGGTCCGGTCGAAGAGGGCCTGCCCTCCCGCCTTCACCTGAGGCGGCACCTGATCGGAGTCCACATCCTCGTGCGCGGCTGTCGCCTCGTCGAGGCCGCCGCGCAGCTTGCCGCGCTGCGCGCCGATCTCGATGAGCCGACGCGCTCCGAAGCCTTCAGCCTCGACCTGTTCCGCTACGAAGTCGAGGGGCTGCTGGGACGCCTCGATGTCGCCCAACAGGAGGCCGCGCTGATCGAGCAGGTCGACCCGGCGCATCAGCCGCGTGAGTACGGCGCGCTGCTTCTCGCCCGAGCCCACCGCGCCGCCTGGGCTGGCGAATTGACGGTCGCCGCCACGCGCTTTGACGCCGCGACCATCCTGTGGCAGGCGCGCGGCGAACAGCTTCGTGTGCTGCACGCCCGCCTCGGCGGCTGGCGGATCGCTGCCCTGCGTGGCCTCGAGGTGGACATCAGTGAAGTCGTCGCGGCGCAGGCCGTCCTCGCCGACGCCGGCGCCGTACACGACGCCGTGTCGACCGGGCACTTCATCGACGCGCTGCGCGTGCGAGCGAGCGGAACCGCCGACGCGGCGCCCCGCGAACAGGCAGTCGCCGCCCTCGTCGCATCGTGCCTGGCGGCTGCCGAGCGTGGCCACGCCCTGACAGCGGTGCTTGACACCATGATCGCCGCCGTCGTGACGGGCGACGGAGGCTTGACTGCGGCTGTTGCGACCTTGGTCGCGCGGTTCGGAATCGACCCGCCGATGTGGTACAGCGGTCGATCTCAGCAAGTGCCGCGGAGTTGATAGCGGTTATTTTGGCGCCGCCCCTTGATTGCAGCGGCCGATCCGATTTCCTAGTGTATCTAAGCGAGCCGCCCGCGCAGGAGGCTCCGCCACCGCCCCAGGCGATCAAGAGGAACAGATGAGCGACAAGAAGACCGACCAGACGATCGAGACCGGCGACGCCCTCAAGGCGCTGCCCATTCTCGCATTGCGCAACGCCGTCCTCTTTCCTGGCGCCGTGATGCCAGTGGTCATTGGCCGCGGCAAATCGATTCGCCTGCTTGAGAGCCTCGGTGACCGACGCGCAGCCGTGGTCGGTGTGGTCGCTCAGAAGGACAAGGGCGTAGACGATCCCAGCCCTGACGACCTGTACTGGGCGGGTTGCACGGGCCAACTGATCAAGGTCTTGCGCAACGGCGCCGACACCTACCACGTCGTGATCCGGGGTGTGGACCGTTTCAAGATCAACTCTTTTAGTCAGGTCGAGCCGTTCCTCACCGCCGACGTCGAGCTGCTCACCGAGACCGGCGAGCCCGACCCGAAAGTCGACGCGCTGGTTCACAGCATCCGCGAACACGCGCTCGAGCTGCTCAACATGGTTCCGGAGCTGCCGATCAACGCCCCCGACCTGCAGGAGGACTTCGAACAGCCGTCGCGCCTGGTCTACCTGCTCCTGACTCACCTCGGGGTTACGGTCGAGGAGAAGACCGAGGTGCTTCAGTGCGACAGCCTCGTGCAGATGCTTGAGAAGACCCAGAACCTCGTGATGCAGCAGGTTGAGATTCTGCGCATCTCGCAGCGCATCAACTCCGAGGTCAAAGGCGAGCTCAACAAGAGCCAGCGCGAGTACGTCTTGCGCAAGCAACTCAAAGCCATTCAGAAGGAGCTCGGCGACCTCGAGGGAGCCGAGGGCGACGACCTCGCTGAACTCGAGGAACGGCTGCAAAAGGCTGAGCTGCCGGAAGAGGCGCAGAAGATCTCGCAGAAGGAGCTGCGTCGTCTGCGGACCATCCAGGCCGGCTCGCCCGAGTACACCGTCGCGCGTACGTACCTCGAGTGGTTTGCCGACCTGCCCTGGAGCGTCACCAGCGACGACAACCTCGATCTGGAGCACGCCCAGGAGGTGCTCGACGAGGAGCACTACGCTCTCGACAAGGTCAAGCAACGCATCGTCGAGTATCTCGCCGTGACCAAGCTCAAAGACAACATGCGCGGCCCGATCCTCTGTCTGGTCGGACCGCCGGGCGTCGGCAAGACGTCGCTGGGCCGCTCGGTGGCCGAGGCGCTCGGCCGCAAGTTCTATCGGATCTCGCTCGGCGGCGTTCGCGACGAGGCGGAGGTGCGCGGCCATCGCCGCACCTATATCGGCGCGATGCCTGGCAAGATCATCATGGCATTCAAGAAGTCCGGAACGCGCAACCCGGTGCTGATGCTCGACGAGGTCGACAAGCTGACGCACGACTGGCGCGGCGACCCGACCGCGGCGATGTTGGAGGTCCTCGATCCCGAACAGAATCACACCTTCACCGACCACTACCTCGACACGCCCTTCGATCTCAGTCGCGTGCTCTTCATCGCGACCGCGAACACGACGGACACGATCCCCGCGCCGCTTCTCGACCGCATGGAGGTCATCGAGCTGTCGGGCTACACCCTCGAGGAGAAGGTCGCCATCGCCCAGCGTCATCTTCTGCCCAAGCAGTTGGAGGCCCACGGCCTTCAGGATGGTCAGTGCACGGTCAGCGAGACGGTCATCGAGAAGCTGGTCGCCAACTACACGCGCGAGGCCGGGGTGCGTAGCCTCGAGCGACGAATCGCCGACCTGTGCCGGCGGGTCGCCGTTGGCATCGTCAAGGGCGAACACGAGTCGAAGCACCTCGCCGACGAGGACGTCATCGAGATCCTCGGCCCCGAGAAGTTCACCCCCGAGGTGGCTGAGCGCACCGAGCAGCCCGGCGTCGCGACCGGTATGGCCTGGACTCGGACTGGCGGCGACATCCTGTTTATCGAGGCGACCCGCATGCCCGGCCATGGCAAGATGCGTCTCACGGGCAAGCTCGGCGACGTCATGAAGGAGTCTGCGCAGATCGCGCTGTCGCTGGTCGAGGCGAACGCCGCGTCCTTGGGTATCGAGCGCAAAGTCTTCGAGGAGAGCGATATCCACGTGCATGTTCCGGCGGGAGCCATTCCCAAGGACGGTCCGAGCGCCGGCGTAGCGATGTACACCGCGCTGGTGTCGCTGCTAACCGACACCCGCGTGCGCGGCGACGTGGCGATGACTGGCGAGGCGACGCTGCGTGGCCTGGTATTGCCGGTCGGCGGGATCAAGGAGAAGGTGCTCGCGGCGCTGCGCGCCGGCATCACCAAGGTCATCCTGCCAGAGCGCAACATGCCAGATATCCTCGAGATTCCCGAATCGGCTCGGGCAGGGGCGGAGTTTGTCTTCGTCAAGCGCCTCGACGAGGTGCTCGCCCACGCCCTTGAGGAGCCGCCGAAGAAGCCCGGCGGCCGTCGCACTGGTGCGACCGCTGAGGCGTAACGCCGGGCGACTTGCCGCGACGCTGCGAGATGCTCCGGCGCGGTCGCCAGCCGGCGACGCCCGGACTCGCGGGGAACCGGATCCAGGAGGCCGATGATGCGTTGGGATTTGATCGCCGATTGTGCGGTATGCGCCGCCCAAGAGACCTCAGGCGGCTGGTTCATCCTCGCCGGCACGGTCCTCTTCGGCGCATGTGCGCTCGCGGGATTCTTCGCCTGGATCGATAGCCGCGCTCGCTGACGCGGCGCGCCTGAAGGCGGCGACCTCGACGGCTGGTTGCCGCGGCGCCGGAGGTCCACTTGGGCCGCGACGAGGGATCATGCGAGTACAAGCGAGCGCTGCCGCCGGGACCGCTGTCCAAGTCGCAGAGGAATGCCGAGAGCTGGGCCTGGTGCCGGTGCACGTCGGACCTTCTGGGGTCCAGCTGGAGCTCGATTGGCCCGAACTGGCCCGGGCGTTGCTGCACCTACGGATCGCACAGCGGGTTCTGATCGAGCTGTCCCGGGCTGAGGTACGCGACGGCGACGATCTGTACGAGGCCGCTTCGGCGCTGCCTTGGGAGGATTGGCTCGACCGGCGTTCGACCTTCGCGATCACCGCGACCGGAACACTCCCGGGTGGCGGCACGGGCCGCAGAGAGGCCAACAGCGCCTCGACCGAGGCGCGCGGGCCCCTGCGCCATCACGTCTTCGCCGCCCAGCGGGTCAAGGACGCGATCGCCGATCGCCTCACCGAGCGTCTGGGTGGGCGCCCGGACGTCGACGTCGACGATCCCGACGTGCGCGTCGTCGTTCGCTTCCAGGGCAATCGTTGCACATTCTCGCTCGACCCTGCGGGCGCCGCCCTCTTCCAGCGGGGCTGGCGGCAGCAGCAGGTCGAGGCCCCGCTCAAAGAGACCCTCGCCGCCGCAGTGGTCGCGCACGCGGCCTGGCACCCCGAGCGACCCCTACGCGACGCCTTCTGTGGCTCCGGAACCCTGATCGTGGAGGCGCTCCACCGCGGCCTGGGTATCGCGCCGGGCATTGGCCGGTTCTTTGCGGTGGAGCGCTGGCCTCACCACGGCGCGGAGGTGCGGCTTTCCCTCGATCCGCTGCGGGCTGAAGCGATCGACGCGGCGCGGGCAGCCGCCAGCGCCGCGGTTGGTCAGCTCGACGTGATCGCCAGTGATGTCGACCCGGCAGCGCTCGCCGTGACGGCCCGCAATTTGTCGACCGCGGGCCTCGACGGCGTCGTTCAACTGATGTGTGTTGACGCCGTTCGCCTGGCGCCGCCTCCCCCCGGGACCGTGCTTCTGGGCAATCCCCCCTATGGTGAGCGCATCGGCGGGCGCGATGTCGGCGACCTGTATCGCGCCCTGGGTGACCATTGGCGCAAGTTCGATGGCGCCGAAGCCTGGCTTGTCGACGGCCATCCGCAGTTTCGCCAGCAATTCGGCCTGCGCCCGTTTCAGACGGTGCCGCTCAGGAACGGCGCGCTGGAGATCCGCCTGCAGGGTTACCACCTGGGCCATTCGTAGGCATCGAAGCCGGGCAAGGGGATCGTTCGATGACCCTGCGCCCGCCCGCCGCGCTGGCTGAGGTCGTCGCGCGGGTGCCACCGACTTTCCGCGCGGCCAATTGACGGCGCACTTGCGTACAGCGACTCTGGCGTGACGAAGCGTCAGCGCGACCCCGAGGCGCGGCGCCCATGGGAGGAGACGGCATGGCCGACGCAAGCAAGCGGGCGACGGTAGTCATCGACACCTACGGCGGCGACGAAGCGCCCTCCGCGTGGGTTCAGGCCGCCGCGCGCATCTCGGTTTCGGGGGCCGCCCGCGTATTGTTGCTCGGCGACGCGCCGACCCTGCAGGAGCAGCTGGGACTGGTCTCCTACGATCCAACCTCGCTTCGCATCGTGCCGGTGCCGATCCCCTACCCACGCCGGCCGAGCGATACGCTGGCCAAGACGGAGGCGGCGAGGCGCGCACTGCCTGTGGCCTTCCAGATGCTGGCGGATGGCGAGGCCGACGCGCTCGTCTCGGCGAGTCCGTCATCGCTGGTCTTGGAGTTGGCACAGCTGTTGCTCGAGCCGCTGGCCGAGGGTGTGCCGGTCGCGGCGGCGGCGGTGATCCCTACGCTGCCGCGCTCGTCAGGCGACGACCCGTTTGCGTTGCTTCTCGACGTCTCTGGACGGCACAGCCGCAGCGGCGACGATCTCGTCGCCTTTGCTCGGATGGGTACGGCCTACGCCCGCGTGGTCAGCCGCGTCGCCGAGCCGACCGTAGCGCTGTTGTCGACCGACCTCTCGGCCAGCGACGGCCCACCCGAGGTTGTCGCCGCCCATGAGCGCCTGCGCGGCTCGACCGCCGTTCACTTCGTCGGCAACGTGCGCGCCGTCGATATCCCCCGCGGCTACGCGGATGTCGTGGTCACTGACGGATTCACCGGTCACACCGTCCGCGGACTGCTCGATGGCGTGACCCAGATGACCGTCGACGCCGCCCGGTATGCCTGGAAGGCTAAGATCGCCTGGCGAATCGGCCTGAGGCTTCTCAGCCAAGGGGTGAGGATGCTTCGCAAAGCCTCGGAATTTCGCGAGTACGGCGGTGCGCCTCTGCTCGGTCTGAGCCACCTGGTTCTCGTCGCGAGTCCAGATTCGAGCCGGGCGTCGTGCGAGAACGTCATCAAGCTCGCCGCCAAGTGTCAGCAAGGCGGGCTCATTGGCGAGATAGCGCGTGCGCTCGACGGCGCTGCGAGACCCGAAACAGCGTCCAACAGTTCGAATAGACGCGGCGCGGCCGGACGCAAGGCCAAGGCGTCGTCTCCGACGAAGCGCGAGAGCGGCCGATGAGAGAGACCAAGGTCGATGCCGCTGCCGTCGAGGTTGTGTACCGCTGGGACCTGGACAAGACCTACCTTCAGACCGAGTTCTCTACTCTCGACGGCCTGCTGCGTGCCGCGCTGGAAGGCGCCACGCGCAAGCGCACGGTCCCCGGAACACGGGCCCTGCTCGCCGCATTGTCGTCCGGTCGCTCGACCCGCGTCATCGTCGTCTCGGGTAGCCCGCTGTGGCTGCGCCGTCGGATCGTCGCGACCTTCAAGCTCCACGGGATCCGATGTGATCGGCTGGTGCTCAAGGACTACGGTCACGCGATGCGCCGCGGTCGCGTTCGGGCGCTGACCGCACAAGTACCCTTCAAGATGCGGGCCCATCTCGCTTCGCGCCTGTGGCTGGCAGCACAGGACGTGCATGCCGGCGAGGTCTGCTTCGGTGATGATTCCGAGGTCGATGCGCTCATCTACTGCCTGTACGCCGATGTCTGCGCCCGGCGCGTATCGGCGTCTCGACTCGCCGACATCCTGCGCGCTTGTGATGCCTACGACGACGAGGTCGCCGCCATTCTCGGCAAGCTCGCTCTCGTCGAACGCCACGACCCGGTGCGACGCGTCTTCATCCATCTCGACGGGAACTCGCCGCCGGCTCGGTTTGGCGCCTACCGCGGTCGGGTCACCGCGACCTTCAACGCCTTCCAGATTGCCCTCAGCCTGGTCAGCGACGGGCTCGCCGATGACACCGTGCTGATCGACGTCGCCGAAGACCTCGCCAACGCGTGGCGCTTCGACGCCGAAGCGCTCGCGGGATCGCTTGAGGACGCGACTCGTCGTGGGCTTTGCTCACAGGACCTCGCCGTGCGGGTGGCCACCTCGCTGCTGCCGCGCACAGCAGCGTTCGACGTTGGCTTCGATGGCACCTTTGCCGCTCGGGTCGGTCGACGAATCGAGGCGCTGCGGGACCTTCCAGAAGCGAGCGACGTGAATCATCCGCTCCCCTACGAGCAGCTCTTTGAGGCCGAACAGGGCTTCGTTCGCGCGCGAAAGCTCGCTCGCAAGACCGCCGGCCGAATTCCCGGTCTTTCCGACTTCCTTGGCACAGGGGATGATCCCGGCGATGGCTGACCGACGTGGCCGCAGGCGGAAGGCGTCGTCCCGACGCCCGAGGGCAGCGATGGCGCTCGCGGCCGCGCTGATCAGCCTCGCGTGCGGTGGGTGCGGCCGCTCGCCGCCCTCGGCGACCGAGTCGGGGCGTGGTACCGCCGCCCAAGGGCGGTCCGGCGCGGTCGACGAGGTTGGAACCACCGACCCGGTGGCCGGTGCACTCCCGGTCGAGGCGAGGCCACACGTCCCCGAGAGCAGCGGCGCGATGGTCGGCGGCGGCACCCGGCAGATGTGGGTCGAGG
>CALGHC010000043.1 GCA_937915965.1 uncultured Myxococcales bacterium | reverse complement strand
GTGTGCAGTGAGCGCCACCGAACAGCAGATGCCGTCGACGGACGACTTCATCAAGGGGCTCTGGCGCGAGAACCCGGTCTTCGTGCAGGTCCTGGGAATGTGTCCGACGCTGGCGGTGACCAACTCCGCCACCAACGGCCTCGCCATGGGTCTGGCGACGCTCTTCGTGCTCATTGGCAGCAACGCGGTGGTCTCGCTGCTGCGTCGCCATGTGCCCAAGCAGGTCCGCATCGTCACGTACATCCTGATCATCGCAACCTTTGTGACCATGGTCGATTACCTGATCGCCGCCGCCAGCCTCGACCTGCACAAGGCCCTGGGAGCGTTCATCGCGCTCATCGTCGTCAACTGCCTGATCCTCGGCCGCGCCGAGGCGTTCGCGTCCAAGAACACCGTCGCGCGCTCGGTCGTCGACGCGGTCGGCATGGGCGTCGGCTTCACCATCGCCTTGCTCTGCCTCGGCGGTGTGCGCGAGATCATGGGCAGCGGCTCGTTCTTCGGCGTGGAGCTCTTCCATGCGAACTACCAACCATGGGTCATCATGGTCCTGCCCAGCGGCGGCTTCTTTACGCTGGCCGGGTGGCTGATGGTCTTCAACTACCGAGCCGCCAAGAAGCGGCAGCGCGACCAGGGCGCCGCCGCCGCTGACTCGGCGCAGCCCGCATCCGCGGCGGGGGAGGCTGCGGCATGACCGAGGAAGCACTCTGGACGACGTTCATCAACGCCTGTCTGATCAACAACTTCGTGCTCGCCTACTTCCTGGGTATCTGCCCCTTCCTGGGCGTGAGTGGCAAGATGGAGACCGCCACCCGCATGGGCGTCGCCGTCATCTTTGTGATGCTGGTGGCGTCGGCGAGCGCATTCGGGATCCACCACCTGCTGGTCGCTATCGATGCGCCCTACCTGCAGCTGATCAGCTTCATCGCGGTCATCGCCTCGACGGTGCAGCTGGTCGAGATGTTCATCAAGAAGGTGAGCCCGACGCTCTTCCGTGCGCTCGGCATCTTCCTGCCGCTGATCACGACGAACTGTGCCATCCTCGCTCTGGCGCTGTTCCAGACAAACAAAGGCTATGGCCTGGTACAGAGCCTGGTCTATGCACTTGGCGCTGGCGTCGGCTTTACTCTGGCCCTGGTGCTGCTCGCCGGCATCCGCGAGCGGCTGGAGCTGGTCGAGCTGCCCGACATCGTCAGGGGCACCGCCATCACGCTGGCCATCGCAGGCATCTTGTCTGTGAGTTTCATGGGATTTGCGGGGTTGACCGGATGATCTGGACCGTCGCCAAGGCTATGATGCTGGTGGTTGGGGTGCTGGTCGTCTGGGTGACGGTCGACCTCCTGTGGCGGCGCGCATTTGGCGTTGTCGGCGACGACGAGACGGCGCGTGGCGGCTGTGGAACCGGCTGCATGTGTACAAGGCGCGGTCGGACTTGCGAGCGCGAAACCGAACGAGACGAATCGGCGCGGAGCGCGGCTGCTTGACGGCCCGCCCCCGCCCCCCGCCCCAACGAAGGAGGCCGAGATGCGAGTTCAGGACTACGACACGAGCGCTCAGTACCACGCTACCGTGGTGGCGACCGACCGGCTCACCCCTGAGGACACAGACGAGGTGCGCGAGCTGGTCCTCGACGTGCCCAGCAACGGCACTGTCTTCGAGGTCGGCCAGAGCGTCGGCGTGCTCGCGCCCGGCCAGGACGAGTTTGGCCAGGCGCAGCACCTGCGGCTCTACAGCCTCTCGGACCTGCCCGAGCCCCGAGACGGTGGCCGCACGCGCTTGCGATTGACGGTCAAGCGTTGCTTCTACATCGACGAGTACAGCGGCGAGCGTTATCCCGGCCGCGCCTCGAACTATCTGTGCGATCGCCGCCCGGGTCAGACCATCACCCTGGTCGGTCCGTACGGCATGGCCTTCGCCGAGCCGCGGGAGGCCGACGCGACGCTGATCCTCGTCGCCACCAGCACCGGCATCGCCCCCTTCCGGGCCTTTGTACGTCATCTCTACGAACGCGAGCCCGCCTTCGAGGGCCACGTCCACCTCTTCTACGGTGGTCGCAGCAGCAACGACCTGGTCTATCTCAACGACGCCCGCGACGACTTCGAGCGCTACCGCGACGCAAGCGCCTTCACCGCATACGAAGCGTTGTCTGCCCGTCCACATTGGACCGACACCATCGACTGGCGCGCCGCGCTCGCCCAGAACGGCGGCGACGCCTTGTGGAAGCTGCTCGAGAGCCCGCGCACCTACGTCTACGTCGCCGGACTGGAGAAGGAGCAGGAGGGCCTGCACGCCGCGTTTGCGACCCTCGCCGGCGGCCGCGAGGCCTTCGACCGGCGCCGCGCTGAACTCACGGCCGGTGGCCGGTGGGTCGAGGTACTCTACTGACAGTGGGCGGCGAGGTGCGCTGGCCGGCCCAAGGGGCTGGTCCACGCGACGAGGACCCTTGTGCCCGCGTCATCCTGGCGACGTTGGGCCACGCCTTGCCCGCTGACCGACTGCCGTGGCAGAACGCGCTGGCGCTCGCACAGGCCGATCCCACCCGTTTTCTCGCATGGTTGCACGCCCACAAGGTCGCGCCTCTTTGGGCCGCAGCGGTCGACACAGCCGGACTGACGGCTCGCCTGCCCGACCAGCTGGCCGACGGCCTCATGGCAGCCACCGAGTCTGCGCTGCGCCTCTCCCTGGCCCACGAGGTCGCGCTTCGCCGGGTCGGCCGCGCGTTTGACGAAGGCGGTCTGCGCTGGGTCGTCTTCAAGGGCGCCCACCTCGCCCACGCCTGCTACGACGAACCCCACCTTCGTGCCGGCGTGGACGTCGATCTCGTCGTAGAGCGTGCCCTCGCCCGCGAGGCGGGCGAGGCGCTGCGAGCAGCTGGCTTCGCGCGCGTCGCCGGCTCGGAGCGCAACACCACCCACGAGGTCGGCTATGCCGGCCACGGCGTCTCGCTTGACCTGCACGTCGAGATATTTCGCCCCGGTCAGTCGCGACGCCCCCTCGGGCCTTGCCTGATCGACAGCCGCCGGAAGGTGGGGGCTCTGTGGGTTCCGTCGACGGCGATGACGCTGGTGGTCCTGCTGGTCCATCCCGCTGTCACCGAACACGTAACCGGCCCCTTTGGCCGTCTGATCGACCTCGACCGTTGGATCCGCGACCACGTCGACGTGGCGGATTGGCGCGAGGCGGTGGCTCTCCTGCAAGAGGTCGGTCTGGCGGGCGCTGGCTGGGCGAGCCTCGAGTGGTTGCAAAGCTGGATGGCGACGCCGCTGCCGGATGGTGTACAGGACACGCTCGCTCCGAGGGCTGCGCGGCAGGCGTGGATTCGGGCCTGGTTGCGGGCGCGACCGATGACGTTGCAGCCGCGCTGGCCGGTCTCTGTACGCTTGGGCTTTGGCCTGGCGCTGCAGGACTCCTGGCGGGATCGGGCGCGTAGCGTCGGCCTGGCCGCAACCGGCTGGCGCCGCTACCGCGGTTCTTTCTGACGCGGTCATGCCCCTGCGATGGGCTCAGAGGCTGCGAAGACGGGCTCAGAGGCTGCGAAGACGGGCTCAGAGGCTGCGAAGACGGGCTCAGAGGCTGCGAATGTGGACCTTGCCGTGGCCGCTCTGCACGCCCTCGGAGTTGCTCTGCTGGCTGCCGTTGTTGAACGAGCCGCCACCGCCGCCCCAGCCAGGGCCGCCCGAGTCGTGACCAGCACCACCGCCGGAGTAGCCGCCGCCGCCGCCTGAGCCCTGATTCTGGTTGTGCATGCCGCCGCCACCGCCGCCAAATCCGCCATCCGCGCAGAGGTTGGCGCCATTGTCCTGGCGCACGCCTCCGCTGCCGCCGTGGATGAAGGCGTAGCCAGACTTGCCCGCGTTGCCACCGTTTTGTTCACCGTCGCTGTTGAATCCGCCTCCGGCGAATCCGCCGACCGTGCTGCCGCTGCGCTTGCCCCCACTGCCGTTTGTGCCGCCCGCATACTTGCCGGCTGTGCCGTTGACGGTGGTGTTGCCGGGTCGGCCTGGGCCCGAGTGGTTGCTGGTGCGTCCGCCGCCGCCGCCGCCAGCCACAACCAGCGGCGTCGCGTTGGAATATGACGCCCCCTTGGCCACGAATGAGCCGCCGCCGCCGCCCGAGCTCTGGCTGCCGGCGCCCATCTGGCCGACCAGGATCTGCAAGATTTCGCCCTTGTTGAGTTTCACCACGCCGCGCATCCGCGCGCCACGGCCGCCGGTGACGCCGCCAGGAGCGTCGCCGCCTTGGGCGCCCCACGCCTCGATTTCGTAGTCGCCGTCGCCTGGCACGATCCACTGCTGGATTCCGCTAGACACCGATACGACGCCTGCCAGCTCGGTCCCTGCGTACGCGCCGTTGCAGTCGCCCTGCGATGGCCCGGAGAGGCCCGCCTTGCCGCAGGTCGAGAACGTCGCGTCGACCGACAGCTCGTTCTTGCACTGCGCGTCGCAGCCGTCGCCGGCCTTCAGGTTGCCGTCGTCGCACTGGTCTGCGCCGTCCTTGATTCCGTCGCCACAGGCTGGCTTCTTGCACGTCGTGCGGCACTTGTCGGGGGCGTTGGCGTTGTCGCCGCCGTTGTCGCATTCCTCTACGCCGACCAGCACATGGCCGTCGCCGCAGACCGCTGCCTTGCAGGCGATGCACGCGTCGGTCGTGGCGTCGTTGCCGTCGTCGCAGGCCTCGCCGGCGTCGCTGATGCCGTCTCCGCACGTGGGGTTGAGGCAGTTGGTGCGGCACTTGTCGGGGGCGTTGGCGTTGCTTGGGCCGTTGTCGCACTCTTCGCCCTCTTCAAGCAGACCGTCGCCGCAGACGACCTGGACCGCCACGCGT
>CALGHC010000042.1 GCA_937915965.1 uncultured Myxococcales bacterium | reverse complement strand
GGCGGCGAGCTGTGGGTCGGCGATGAGCTCAGCGGCCAGCCGTGTCGCCGCACGAAACCCTTCGGCTTTGGCCGTACAGCCGTGTGTATTGACCCCCTGCAGCGCGACCCGGACCGACCGCGTCGTGGTCGTGGTCGTGGTCGTGGTCGTGGTCGCAGCTGTGCGGGCGAGGCTGCGCGGAGGGAAGACCAGCGTCGCCTGCGACGCGTTGAAGTTCTCGACGTTGACCTCGAACGGCAAGATGCCATCCACCGTGTATCCGCACGCGACGCCGCGCTCCGCGAGCAGGCCAGCCAGGCCCTCCACCGCGGCCATTCGGCCGATCTCTTCGTCTGGACGGCCGATGATCAGCAGGGGGGGATGCGGCACGTCGGCATCGTCGACCAGCATGCGGGCGAGAGTCATGAGGTGAGCGAGGCCGAGCTTGTCGTCCAGGCCGAACGGCGCCTCGCCGGGACCGTGCACCAGATCCTCGCCGACGAACTCCGCAGCGTCAGGGTAGGTGTCGACGTCAACGACCAGGCGGTCGTTGGCCGGGTAGGGCACCGCGTTGCCTGGCCACGCCGGCAGCCGCTGCAAGTGGTCGACCGCCTGCGTCCCGCGCGAGGTGTCGATGTGCACCATCAGGGCAAGCGGTGCCACCTGGGCGCCGCGGCCGCGTCCGGCGAGGGTCGCGATGACGTTGGCATACTCGTCTCGCTCGACCTGTGCGCCCAGACCCGCGAAGAAGGTTGCGATGGCATCACCGAGGTGACGCTGACCGGCAGTACTCGGGATCGTGTCCGAGGCTTCGTCGCTCTGGCTGTCGATCGCGACGACCTGCTCAAGGTGGCCAATCGACAGCTCGGCGATAGTCGCGTCGTTGGCTTGCGGGGGGCGCGGCATCCAGGTCATTGGCGTCGTCTCCTTTGCGAACCGTCGAGGACGCGCCCGCTGGGCGGCGGGAAGCTATCGGACACGAACGCAGAGCGCAATCCGAGCGAAACGCGTTGGCTGGCGTCCTGTTTGGCTTGCGGGCGGGCGAACATAGTTGCGCCCGATTCGGACAGCAGCTGGTGCTCTCACTCGCCGTGCACGGGCAGCTCGATCGTCACCACCGTCCCGCCGCTGGGCGGACAAGCGATGCTGACTTCGCCATTGTGGGCATCGACCACCCGCTTGACGATGGCCAGCCCGAGACCGGTTCCGCGGTGCTTCGTCGTGACAAAGGGCTCGAAGGCCTTCTCCCGCACCGACTCGGCGATGCCAGGCCCCTGGTCGGCGACGACGATGCGCACCCCCCGTGAGCTGCGCCGGCAGGTGACGGCGACGGCGCCGCGCCCCTCCATGGCCTGCGCCGCGTTGACGATCAGATTGAGAAACACGCCATGGAGCAGATTGCGGTCTCCCAGCACCGAGACGTCGCCGATCTCGATGTCGATCTGGAGCGCCTCGAAGCGGGGGTCCGCGGCCAGATGCTTGGCGACCGCGTCGACCACCGAGCTCAAGGGCATCGGCACGAGGCTGGGCTGCTTGGGGCGGGCGTAGTGGAGCAGGTCCTCCATCGTCGCGTTGAGGGCACGAATGCGTTCGAGGATGTCGGCGATGATCGAGCGCTCGGCGGAGTGCTCCGGCAGGCGGCCGGTGATGATCTGCAGGGCGCCACCGATACCGGCCAGTGGATTCTTGACCTCGTGGGCGACCACCGAGGCCATCTCGCCGAGGCGTGCGAGGGCGGTCTGCTCGCGCAGGCGATCCTCTGTCCGCTTGCGGTCGGTGATATCGGTGCGGATCGCCATGTACTGGTAGGGCCGGCCGCGCTCGTCGAGGAACGGCACCAGCGTGGTGTCGACCCAATAGTGGCTGCCGTCCTTGCCGCGATTGCGGATCTCGCCGCGCCAGACCTGGCCGCCACCGATCGTCCGCCACAGCTCGAGAAAGAAGGCCTTGGGGTGATAGCCGGAGTTGATGATGCGGTGATTCTGGCCGACGAGCTCTTCGCGACTGAAACCCGAGATCTCCCAGAACTTGTCGTTCGCATAGGTGATCGCACCGCCTGGATCCGTGGTCGCGACGATGGCGGACTGGTCGAGCGCGTACTTGGTGTCCTCAAGCGCCCGGCGCGAAGCGCGTAGCTCCTCTCCGGCTCGGAAGCGCTCGGTCACGTCGTTGCCCGAGCTCAGCGTGCCCAGAATCTGGCCGTCCGTGTCGCGCAAGAGGGCGTTGTGCCAGGCGATAATGTGTTCTTTGCCGCCGCCGCCTGCCATCGGGCCTTCGGCAAACTCAGCCGCGTCGATGTCGCCGTCGAGCAGCCGACGAAAGACCCTGCGGGTCGTCTTGCGGGCGGCCTCAGGGATGAAGCACTCGATCCAGCTGCGGCCGATGGCGTCTGCAGCCTCGACCCCCAGCAGCTCGCAGGCTTTGCGATTGACCATCGTGATGCGGCCATCGCAGTCAAGGGCCACGAATATCGCCTGGGTGACGTCGAGAAGCTGCTGCTTGGACTCGCGTTCGTCGAGCAGGCCGCGGCGGGTTCTCTGCTGGCTGGCGACGACGACGGCCGTCGCCCAGATGGCTCCGACCGACAAGCCCCGGTTGACCCAGACGGAGGCCATTGGCGCGGTCGATTCGGGAGAAATGGCGATGCCAATCACCGTCAGCGCGGTGCCCAGCAAGGCAGCGATGTAGGTCTCCCGCGGCGACGGCGACCACATGCCCAAGAGGGGCAGCAGGACGTAGAGAAAGCCGTCTTCCATGCCCAATGGTGTCAAGGCGTCCACGACGGCGACGACCGCGGCGAAGCCCAGGGCGACACCGTAGCGGACGTGGGGCTCCCATTCCCCGACGCGGCGGCGGCTGTCTGCCGCAGCCGGGGGGGCGCCTGCCGGCATCAGAGCGCCTCGAACGGTTCGAACTGCGACGTCGCGCCCGGCCCGGAGGTCTGGCCCGCACCGTTGGCGCCCCAACACCAGACGTGACCGTCGACAGTCCGCGCGCAGCCGTGCGAGCTGCCTGCCGCGACCTCGACGATCTCGACGATGCCGGCGAATTCGGGCACCGCTGCCGGCGTGTCGCGAATGTACGGCGGTACGCCACCGCCAGTTTGGCCGTTGCTGTTGGCGCCCCAGCACCATGGGTCGCCGTCTGGCGCCTGGGCGCAGGTGTGGCCGTCGCCGGCGCAGACGTCGGTTGCCGCGAAACCGAGGAAGGCCTTCTTTGCCGTGGCCGTGAACGTGTTGCCGCCACCGGTGCCGATCTGGTGGCTGTTGTTCTTGCCCCAGCACCACAACCCGGCGTCGGCACCGGAGGTAATCGCGCAGACGTGCGCCGCCCCCGAGCTGAGGTCGGTCGCGTTGGTCAGGCCCGTGACTCGCACGGCAGTGGTCGAGTCCTTGCTGGTGCCACCGGCTCCGTCGCCCAGCTGCCCCTCGCTGTTCACGCCCCAGCACCACACCTCGGCGTAGACGGTGCGCGCGCAAAAGTGATTGGTGCCGCCCACTATCTGCAGCGTCTGATCGAGGTCCGTGACGAGGACCGGGTCCTTGCTGATCTTGCCCTGACCGTCACCGAGCTGCCCCGCTGCCCCGAGGCCCCAGCATTTCACCGCGCCGCCATCGATCAGCACGCATGTGCTCCGACTGGCGACGGCAACCGCCGTGATACCAGTGAGGTCCGGATAGACGAGCGGCGTCGGCTGTGGCTTGGTGGGCGCGTTCGGCGAGACCTGGTTGAAGTCGTTCTGGCCCCAGCAGGCGAGTGTGCCGCCCGTGACCGCGCAGCAGTGCTCCGCGCTACAGGCGATGTCCGTTGCGCCGGCGACCCCGCTGACCAGCACGGGTGTCGACGACTTGGTGGCGCCGCCTGACTTGCCGTTGCCCAGCTGTCCCTCGCCGCCGCGACCCCAGCAGCGCACCGTACCGTTGTCGAGGATCGCGCAGCTGGTGTCGCCGCCGGCCGCGATGCGGATGGCTTTGGGTTTGGGCGGCGGGCCGGAGTCAACCGCGGCGGTGTCGGCTGGCGTGGCGGTGTCGGTCGGCGTGGTATCGACCCCGGCGTCGCCGGTCGTGTCGCTCGCGCCGTCTTCCGGCGAACCGCCATCCGCCGTGCCTGCGTCGCCCGTGCCTGCGTCGGCCGTGCCCGCGTCGCCCGGTTGGCTCGTGTCTATCGAACCAAGGCCATCCGCCGCCGAGTCACCGTCGACAAGGGTGCCGTCGGCCGCCGTGCCTGTGGCGTCGACGCCGGCAAACTGCGACGAGTCGGGGGAATCCTGCGGGCATCCGCTCATCGCCAACGAGACGAAGCACGCCAAAGCGAGGCCAGCGGTACGTTCGGGCGAAGCCGCGAAGCGGTGGCGGATCGGGAGTTTGGACATCGTCGCTCCTGCGCAAGATCGGCACGGTAGGGCGTGCGCGTAGCTCGGGCAAGTGGCCCGGCGGCGGAGCCCTCTGGTCTACCCGGGCAGCACTGCGTTCTACCCGGGCAGCACTGCAGTCTACCCGGGCAGCACTGGGCCGGCCACGCCGCGCCAGCCACCAGATTCCGGGTCTTGCCGTGGGCTGTCTACAGTTGGCCGGCACGCAGCTCCAACTCGTCGACGAACCAGCCCTCGCCGAGGTTTTGTGAGAAGCTCGTCTTGAACGTGAAACGCACCTTCATCGTTTTGCCGGCGAAGGAGGTCAGGTCCAGCGTTCGTTGCTTCCACGTCTTGCTGTCGACGGCCGAATCCATTTCGAAAGTAAGGATGTTCTTGGTGAAATCATCGTCGGACAGTTCGACCCGCCGCACGTCGAATTGCTCGTCCGCCGGCATGCCGGCCCACGACCAGAAGCGCAGCTCGAGACGGGTCGCCACCGGCACGGCGATCGCCTTCGACGTGGCCGTGCCCGTCAGACCGTCCTCATCGTAGTCCTGGCCGTCGTTGAAGTTCAACGAGCACATCGGCGACTTGAAGCCCGGCGGGTTGGGGTTCGCGTCGATGGCCCAGCTCACCTTGCCGCTGGCGGGGGTGGGGTCAAACACCCAGTCGGCGTCGTCGCAGGCAAACGGATCGCTCCAAACGACCTGCCACACGCAGCTGTCGGCGCCGCCGCTGCACGCGCCCGCCTTGCAGGTGTCCGGCGCGCTGCAGCCGTTGGCGTCGTCGCAGGCGGCACCGTCGTCGGCGGGAGTGTACTTGCAGGTCTTGTTGAAGCTCGAGATCTTCGCGCACACGTCGAGCGTGCAGGGGTCGTCGTCATCGCAGACCCCCGGTGCCCCTGCGCACTGTCCCGCGCCGCAGACGTCGTCGCTCGTGCAGGGGTCGCTGTCGCTGCAGCTCGTGCCGTCGTCGGCGTTGGCGATCGGCTCGCATTTGCCGGCGGCGCACGCCTCCTTGGTGGTGCAGGAGTTGCCGTCGCTGCACGTCGAGGCGTCGTCCTTGGCATCGCCGATGCAGGCGCCTGCCACGCAGCCGTCGGAGGTCGTGCACGACTCGCCGTCGCTGCAATAGCTGTTGTCGGCCTTCTTCGTGAACGCGCAGCCGGCCTGATCCACCTCGCACTTGTCGAGCGTGCAAGGGTTGCCGTCGTCGCACTGCTTGGCCGCGCCCTTG
>CALGHC010000041.1 GCA_937915965.1 uncultured Myxococcales bacterium | reverse complement strand
GCAACGGGGTATTTTCGGGTTTTTGGGCGATCGATCCGGGCCAGCGGCGACACAACGACGCACGAGGCGACCAGGGGCGGCGAAGGTGGCGGGTGCCAGACATGCGTAAGTCGAGAATTGCCGCGACCGGCCGCCGCCGACTATCCTGGCCCGCCGCGTCCCTCGACCCGGCCGGAACGTCATCGCCATGTGGAAGAAGCTCGCCCTGTCGCTGCTCGCTCTCGCCGTCGGCCTGACCGCCGCTGAGGTGGTCCTGCGCCTGACCGGCACCGGCCCCCAGGTCGAGGTCGTCTCGATTGGCCGCTTCCGCTATTCGCCCAACCCCGAGCTCGGCTACGAGCCCGTTCCTGGCTTCAGCTATGATGGCGAAGATCTGCGCTATTTCGAGTTCCGCGGCCGCAGCAACTCGATGGGCTTTCGCGACGTCGATCACGCGCCCCGCAAGGCCGCCGGCGCCCTGCGGGTTCTGGTCCTGGGCGACAGCGTCGCGATGGGCCTGCACGTCCATGAGCCCGAGGGGGTGGTCACGACCGCGCTGCAGGCCGAGCTGCGACGGCGCGGCTACGCCGCCGAGGTCATCAACTTCGGCGTCTCGGGCTACAACACCCGCCAGGAGGTCGCCATGCTCGTCGACCGCGGCCTGGCTCTGCAGCCCGACATCGTGCTGCTGCAGTACAGCCTCAACGACACCGAGGCGGTCAACGGCGGCATCATCCGCAAGCTGCGCGAGCGCGAACAAGGCGCGAGCGGCGTCGACTGGACCCTGCTCTCGCCCCGGCTGATGCAGAGCGCTCTCTACCGGCTCTTGTGGGCCGGGTTGCTGCGAGGCTTCGTCGACAAGAAGCGTGAGCGCCGCGACGCCGCCCTCGACGCGCTCGCCGAGGACACCGTGCCGGCCGCGTTCGCGCGGCTGCGCGAGGTCACCGCGGCGGCGGGCGTTCCGGTTGGGGTGGTCGTCTTCCCGCACTTCAAGGCCTACGACGAGGCGACCGGCGCCAAGCACATGCGGGTCGCGCAGCTCTCGCAGGCCAACGGCTTCGCCCACCTCGACCTGCTCGATCCCTTCCGCAAATGCTTCGCCCAACACGGCTGGCACGTCGGCGCCAACGAGCAGCACCCCTCCGGGCTGGGCAACCGCTGCGTCGCGCCGCTGCTAGCGAGCCTGGTCGAGGGCGTGCTGGGCCTGCGCGGCGTCTCGGGCGCTGCGGCAGAGGTCCCGGCGGCAGCGAGCGAGGCAACAGAGTCGGCGGCGCCATGAGGCGGGGCCAGCCGAGCGCTATTGGTCGGGCGGCGCCAAGATGGTCTCGATCTGTAGGAGCAGCGCCTGAAGGTCCTCATCAGCCATGCGCCACACGATGCCCAAGTCCACCGCGTCATAGTCGTGGACAAGCACATTGCGCGTGCCAGTCATCTCGCGCCACGGCAGCGGCCAGCACGCCTGACCTGCGGCAGATACCCGATTTGCGGCCTCGCCGATCACGATGGCTTTGTGCAGAAGCGCTGAGGTCAGGACGTCGTCCGCTTGCACGTCTTGCAGCGAATACCGACCGCGCATGGCAATGATCTCGCTCGCGGCCCGGTGGAAATCCGCCAACAAAGCGAAGTCACGCTCCATGCAAGACCTCCGCCGACCCGAGGATCGCGTCGCGCCGGAACCGATTGTGGCTCCGCTCGACGGCAGGTCGGGTCAACAGGTCGACAGAGCGGCCCAACAGGGTCTCCAGGTCCGCCTTGCAGCGTACGAAGTCGAACATGCTCCACGCGGCTGCCGGCCCAAACGTGACAAGCAGATCGACGTCGCTGTCAGGTCCAAAGTCGTCGCTGATGACCGAGCCAAATAGCTCAAGGCGCTCGATCTGCCAGCGCTCGCAGAGGTCCTCCAAGCGCGTCTGGTCGAAGGAAATCCGTGGCGGCATGAACGACTCCAACTCCCTATCGTGTTCCGCACTTTGTGTTCCGCACTTTGTGTTCCGCACTTGGTTGCCCGCTCGACTGACCGATGACGCAGGCGCGCTGTCAGCATAGGCGGGCACGCACGGCCGGGCGACTGGCCGGAAGCGCCAGCCGAGCGACCGCGACCCCGCACGCTGCCGCCTACTGCGTCGCCTCGAATTCGCGGAATCGGTGCTCCAATTCCCACTGCATCGCGGCCTTGGCGCTGCCGCCCAGGATCTTCTGGCACGCTGGCGCTGGTTCCGGATCGCCGTAGTAGCTCGTCGCGGTCGGCGCGCATTCGGATACGGACTTGAGGGTGTCGAACGTCACCCACAGGCTGGCGCCGGCGAGGAACGACTTCTCCAGGCTCGTGCGTGCCATCATCTTGAGGGTGCGGTAGTCCAGATGCTGATCCTCGACGGCGCGCAGATACTCGCCGGCCATGCTGGAGCGCGACACGCCCTGGTCGTCCGTGGCCAGCGCGACTGGCACGCCGGCGGCGAGGTAGCTCGCCAGGGGGTGGTCGGCGCCGCTGATCTCGAGGATCTGAATGTTGCTGCTCAGGCCAATCTCGATCATCACGCCTAGGTCGCGCAGCTCCGCGAGCAGCCCGTCGGGGTCCGACTCGCCGAGCACGTCGACGCCATGGCCGATCCGCTCCGCGTGCGCGATCTCGACTGCCTTGCGGATGTGGTTGATGGCCGAGATCTCGTAGCCAGGCGGCATGTACTTCGGCGCGAGCTCCCCCGCGTGCAGCGTCACGTGCAGCGGGCTCTGGCCTTTGTAGGCCGTGTGCAGATAACCGAGCATCGCCATGTGGCGGTCGTAGGGGCTCAGCGCCTTGGTGCCGTCCTCCGGCCCGACCAGGTTGAGCGCGACGAGCCGCGGCTCGGTCTTGGCCGCCTCGAAGGCCGCAACCATCTGCGCGAAGACGGCCGGGCCGCTGCCGCTGCGCGAGATGTACACCATGTAGCGGGCGCCCACGCGGCACGCGCTGGGAGCGACACGTCCCGCGCAGCCAAGCTCCTGGCGCGCGCCTTCCTCGGCCTTCTCGATGTCGTCGATGATCGCCGCCGGCGAAGCGCCCCAGGCGCTGTCGGCGAGCAGATCGGCGTGAAATGCGGGAAGGTCTTCTTCCTCGAGAGCGCCGCCGGACCAGACCTTGCTGCCCTCCTTGGCCGCCGTCGAGTTCGAGAACAGCATCGGCTCGACGTACAGCACGTTCTCGCTGTCCGCGCGCTTCATCACATCGGCGAGACACCGTGCGTGGTAAGCGGGCCCTGAGATGGCCCCGAACTTGCCGAAAGTGGCAAAGAAGTGCTGCTCCCCGGTTTGGCTGCCCGGGACGAAGTCCTGCATCGACCAGGCTTGGATCACGTCGACGAATAGCCCGTCGGACGGCTCGGGGACCGGCGAGGTGGTGCTGGTGTTCTTGCACGAGGTCGAGAGGGCGAGCGAGTTGTTGTTGATGCAGAATCCGCCCTCGGCGCGCGCCCATTCCATGTACGTCTCGGCGTAGATCGCCCCAGAGAGATGCATGTGCAGGTCGCCGCCCTTGGGGACCTCGGTGAGGAATTGCCCGAGGGCGTTCGCGTCGTCCAAGAGCCCTTCGAGCCGGTCCGAGGCGCGTTGTTCGTCGTCGAGTGCGCACTGCGTAGCCGTCCCGCAATCCGGGTGCGCGTCGGCCGCGCCGCCGTCCGCTGCGACCGAGTCACCGTTTGCCCCGACCGCGTCCTGGTCTGCGCCAACCGCCCCGCCCTGCCCCGGCGACTCGTCGCCGCCGCAGCCAGCGAGGACCAACGCCAGGGCCAAGACCAGGATTGGATCGCCGCGTGCACTTCGAGTTCTCATCTTCGGACCTCCGCTCAGGCGACAGGCGGGAGAATGAGACGAGATGCTACTCGTCGGACCGCGCCCACGCCTGAACGTTCGTGTAGTCCGCCGAGCCGCAAATGACCAGCGCACCGACGGCCGGACCCTAGCGCAGGCCGGGGCGCAGCAGGGCCTCCAAGGCGATGTCGATACTCGCCTCGACATAGGGCCGATAGTCGACAACCTTGGAATGGCCCGATGGCGCGCTGATGACCGGGCAGATGGTCGCCGCGGCGATGCCCAGAGCCTGGGCGAGATGGAAGAGCAGGCTGGACTCCATCTCCATGTTGACGACGGCGAGCCCGTCGACCTCGATCTGACCCAGAGCGTGTTTGATGTCTGGTGCGGTGTTGACGACGCCGTCGAGGCGACGACCCGACGGACCGTAGAAGCCCGGCGCGGCGACGGTGACGCCGCGGATCGTCACATGACCGCTGCGGTCGGCGGCGTGGGTCAGCGCGGCGGTGAGAGCCGGATCCGCCCTCGCGGCGTAGGGGCGTAGCCAGCCGGCGAAACGGCGGCCCGGCGGGATGCACGCGTCGACGGCCAGCCGGCTGGCTTCCTCGAGCGCCGTGACCGTGTCGTCGGCAGCCTCTACGTCGTAGTACAGGCCCGTGCTGTCGAGGCCGATCGCGTAGGCAGAGACACACAGGGTGCCG
Source organism: uncultured Myxococcales bacterium (assembly GCA_937915965.1). GTDB lineage: Bacteria > Myxococcota_A > UBA9042 > UBA9042 > UBA9042 > CALGHC01. The sequence continues at coordinate 2,199 of CALGHC010000041.1, read as the reverse complement.
GACTCGACGTCGTCGCGCAGACCGCCCGAGGTGCCAACGCGGATCACCGACACGGGCTGCGCGTCGACGCGGCGCGCGCCGGTGGCCAGATCGCAAGTCAGCAGGCTGACGGCCTCGACCAGAGCGATCTCGACGTTGTCGGTGCCGATGCCGGTGCCGATGACCGACAAGCGTTGGCCGCCGATGGTGCCGGTCACCGTGACGTACTCGCGGTGGCGGACCTCGTGCTCGACGCGATTGAAGCGCGAGGCCACCCGCAGCGCGCGCGCCGGGTCGCCCACCATGATGATTCGCGGCGCGAGCTCGTGCGGCGTCACACCGATGTGGTAGGCGCGGCCGTCACGCAGGACAAGGTCAGAGCGTAGCTCGGTCATTCTCTCTCCCATGGAGTGGGTTTGGCCGTCAGACACGGACCATCGGCCGGTAGCGGATGCGGTGCGGCTGGTCGGCGTCCGCGCCCAGGCGTGCCTTGCGGTCGACCTCGTAATCCGAGTAGTTGCCATCGAACCAGACGGTCTGGCTGTCGCCCTCGAAGGCGAGGATGTGGGTGGCGATCCGGTCGAGGAACCAGCGATCGTGGCTAATGACGACGGCGCATCCAGCGAAGTTCTCCAGGGCTTCTTCGAGGGCGCGCAGGGTGTTGACGTCCAGGTCGTTGGTTGGCTCGTCGAGCAACAAGACGTTGGCGCCGGTCTTGAGCAGCCTCGCGAGGTGAACGCGGTTGCGCTCGCCGCCCGAGATGGCGCTGACCTTCTTTTGCTGGTCCGAGCCCGAGAAGTTGAACTTCGCCACCCAGGCGCGGCTGTTGACCTCGCGCCCGCCGATGGAGATCGAGTCCTGACCCTCGGAGATGACCTGCCAGATGGTCTTGTCGGGGTCGAGGTCGTCGCGCGCCTGATCGACGTAGGCCAGCTGGACGGTCTCGCCGACGCGGAAGGTGCCGGCGTCGGCCTGCTCTTGCCCGGTGATCATCCGAAACAGCGTCGTCTTGCCAGCGCCATTGGGCCCGATGACGCCGACGATGCCGCCGGGCGGCAGCGCGAAGTGCAGATCGTCGACCAGCAGATGGTCGCCGAAGCCCTTGCGCACGTGGTTCGCCTCGATAACGACGTCGCCCAGCCGTGGCCCCGGCGGCAGGAAGATCTCAAGCTCGGAGGCCCGCTTGGCGCTCTCGCCGCCGACCATCTCGTCGTAGCGGCTGATGCGCGCCTTGCCCTTGGCGTGGCGCCCCTTTGCCGACATCTGCACCCACTCGAGCTCGCGCTTGAGGGTCTTCTGCCGCTCGCTCTCGGACTTCTCTTCCTGGGCGAGGCGCTTGCGTTTCTGTTCCAGCCAGCTGGAGTAGTTGCCCTTCCACGGGATGCCCTTGCCGCGGTCGAGCTCGAGGATCCAGCCGGCGACGTTGTCGAGGAAGTAGCGATCGTGGGTGACCGCGATGACCGTGCCGGCGTAGCGCTGCAGGTGCTGTTCGAGCCAGGCGACCGACTCGGCGTCGAGGTGGTTGGTCGGCTCATCGAGAAGCAGGATATCGGGGTTCTGCAGCAACAGGCGGCACAAGGCGACCCGGCGCTTCTCACCACCCGAGAGTTGGCCCGTCTTTGTGTCGGCGGGCGGGCAGCGCAACGCGTCCATCGCCATCTCGAGGCGGCTGTCGAGATCCCAGGCGTTGTTGGCCTCGATCTCTTCTTGCACGGCGCCCTGCCGGTCGATGACGGCCATCATCTCGTCGTCGTCCATGGGCACCTCGAGGCGTTCGCCCAAGGCCTCGTACTCAGCGACCAGATCCACCAGCGCCTGCACACCCTCGCTGACGACCTCGCGGACCGTCTTCTCGGGGTCGAGCTGCGGCTCCTGTTCGAGCATGCCGACCGTGTGACCAGGCGCGAGGACGGTCTCGCCGACGAAGTCGGTGTCGGTGCCAGCCAGGATGCGCAAGAGCGTCGACTTGCCTGAGCCATTGAGACCCAAGACGCCGATCTTGGCGCCGTAGAAGTACGACAGATAGATGTCCTTGAGGGTCGGAGTCTTGTCGTAGTACTTCGACACTCCGATCATGGAGTAGATGATCTTGTTGGCTTCGGTCGACATGGCTGAGCTCCGGGGCGGGACGGGACGGACGGTTCGCGGCCGACGCGGCGTGGCGCGTAGGCAGCGCTGTCGATGGGGCGGCAGCGAGGGGCGGGCGGCGGGCGGCGCGAG
>CALGHC010000040.1 GCA_937915965.1 uncultured Myxococcales bacterium | reverse complement strand
CCTCGGTGGTCACCGCATCGGCGCGGTAATCGCCGGGGCGGATACGGATCGCGGACTGAAAACCCAAGATGGCGTCGTCGACCTTCTTGCGCGACAGCAAGAGCATCGCCCGGTTCAAGACGGCATCCTGTGCGCTGGGTTCGATGGCGATCGCCCGCTGGTAGTGCCTCAGCGCGTCGTCGATCCGGCCCAGGTCCTCGTAGGCGACGGCGAGGTTGAAGTGGGCGCGGCCATACTCCGGATCGAGCTCGATTGCCTTGGTGTAGGCCTCGATCTCCTTGGTAAATACGCGCTTCCGTCCCCAAGCAACGCCGAGGTTGAACCAACATTCCTTCAGGTCCGACTTGTACTGCACGCACATCTGGAAGCCGAGCACGGCGTCGTCGAGTCGATTGGCGGTCAGGCCCTCCACTCCCTCACGGAAGAAGTCTTCAGCGGTCTTCTTCTGCTCCTGGGCGGCGAGCGATCCGCTCGCGACCACAACGATCATGCCGAGCAGGGCGGCGATTCGGCGTGTCATGCATGTCCTCCGAGGCACCTGAATGGGCCAGCGCGGCGCGCGGACCGCGGCGACTTCCCGAGGCCAAGGGTGCGACCTTCCGCGGCATTGTCAAACAACCACCGATGGGCGCGACGCCGGTTCAGGTTTGCCGGTGCCGGGTGGCTCGGCTATGCTGCCACCGCCCCGATGTCGGTGCGCTTTCGCGCCGCGTCCGTTTCCGTCAACCAGTTGAAACTGACCGCAATTCACATGCACCAGGCGCTCGTCACAGCCGGCGCGGTCGAGGATCGTCTACCATGCAACTGAACCATGGACGCCACGGTGCTGCGTTGAATCTCTCCGCTGCATCGCTTGCCTGCCTCTCCTTCCTGGCGCTGGGCTGTTCCGACGCTGCTGATTCGCCCGGTAGCACCGGTGGCGGCGGCGACGATGTCACGTTCGGCTTCGACACGGCGGCAGAGACCAGCGGCGAGTGCAGCGGTGGCTGCGACGACAGTGACGCGTGCACCGACGACCTGTGCGCCAACGGCGCGTGCACCCACGTCAACAACAAGGCGCCCTGTGACGACGGCGACGCCTGCACGGGCGGCGACCAATGCGACGCGGGCGCCTGCAAGCCGGGCGGTCAGGACCTGTGCGCTGAGACGGTCTCGACGGACGCCGTCGACGGAGGCGCAACGGAGGGCCCGGACCTCAAGCCAGGCGACCTGCTGATCAACGAGGTCATGTACAACCCCTACGGAGCGGGCGACGTCGCCGACACCGACGGTGAATGGTTCGAGATCCGCAACATGACGGCGGCCGACATCGATCTGACCGGCGTGACGATTCGCGACGAGCTGCAGGACAAGTACAACATCCTCGGTGGCAAGACGACGATCCCGGCGAATGGTTTCTTTGTGCTCGGTCGCGGTGACGACCCGGCCAAGAATGGCGGCGTCACCGTCGATCACGTCTACGGCGCCGCGATCTCGCTCGGCAACGATACAGACGCGCTGTTCATCGTGAGCAACTCCGTGGTGGTCGACAAGGTAATCTGGAACACCCAAGCCGGCTGGCCCAAGGTCAACGGCGCGGCGATGTCCCTCTCGCCTGGCGCGGCCAACGACGCGGCCAACGACACCCCGGAGGCCTGGTGTGCGGCCGAGACCGTCATGGCCAGCGGTGACAAGGGTACCCCCGGCAAGGCGAACGACGCCTGCCTCGCAGCCGACAAGGACAAGGACGGCTGGGCGGATGACATCGACAACTGCCCCGGCGTGCCCAACCCGACGCAGTACGACGGCAACAACAACGGCGTGGGCGACGACTGCGAGGGGGGGCCGCCGAACTGCAGCGACGCGACGCTCGACGCCGACGAGGAGTGCGACGACGGCAACAAGAACAGCGGTGACGGCTGCACCAAGTATTGCCAGATCGAGACGGCCGTCGCGGCCGGCGCCGTGATCATCAGCGAGTTCCTGCCCAACCCGGCGACCGTCGTCGACGATCTCGGCGAGTGGATCGAGGTCTACAACACGACCGACGCGGCGATCACCCTCAACGGGGCCCGACTCACGATCGGAACCACCAACCCGTTCGTTGAGTTCATCGACTCGCCCGACAAGGTCGTCGTTCCCGCCAAGGGCTATGCGCTCTTCGCCACGAACGGCGACGCCGCTACCAACGGCGGCCTGCCGGTCGCGACCTGGCTGTACGCCAAGCTGAAGCTCAGCTCGAAGAACGCGGTCCTCGGCCTGTGGTACGGCGAGACTCAAATCGACGCGGTCGCCTACGGTCCGGGCTGGCCGCTGTTTTGGGGCAAGTCGATGGCCCTCGACCCCGAGGCTCACGACGCCACCCTCAACGACGACGCGGCCAACTGGTGCAAGGGCCAATCGGTCTACGGTGACGGCGACTACGGCTCGCCCGGCGGAGCCAACCCCAGCTGCGAAGGTGTCGACCAGGACGACGACAAGGATGGCATCCCGGACAGCACCGATGTCTGTCCCGACAAGTACAACCCCAAGCAGGAGGACGGCGACACAGACAAGGTCGGCGATGCCTGTGACAACTGCGTCGCCATCGCCAACACCGACCAGAAGGACAGCAACGACGACGGCACCGGCGATGCCTGCGAGACACCGGGCTGTGGCAATGGCGTGGTCGATGACGGCGAACAGTGCGACGACGGCAACAAGGCGCCCGGGGACGGCTGCAGCGCGTCGTGCCAGACCGAGCTGGGCATCGCCGCGGGCGGGCTGGTCATCACCGAGCTGATGGCCAACCCCGACGCGGTCCTGGACGGCGTCGGCGAGTGGCTTGAGGTCTACAACGCCAGCGGCGCGCCGGTCGACCTCGCGGGGATCACGGTGACCGACGGCACCCACACCGACGTGATCGACAACGACGGCAAGCCGCTACCGCTGGCCGTCGGCGCCTATGCCATCTTCGCCGCCAACGCCGACCCTGCGGTCAACGGCGGTCTGCAGCCCGACTGGGCCTGGCAGACGCTGGCCCTGTCGAACGGTGGGGCGACCGTCACGATGAGCTTCCTCGGCGTGACTATCGACGCGGTTCCCTATGACAGCGGCAACGGCGGCTGGCCCGGCGTACCCAAGGGCGGCAGCCTTCAACTCTCTAGCGACCACATCGACGCGACCGACAACGACAACGGCGTCCACTGGTGCGCGAGCACGGAACCCTACGGCAGCGGCGACATCAAGGACGCCGGCACGCCGGGCAAGGCCAACGCGGTGTGCACGCCCAAGCCTGTCTGCGGCAACTCGAAGATCGAGGTCGGCGAGGAATGCGACGACGGCAACAAGGACAACGGCGACGGCTGCTCGAGCGACTGCAAGAAGGAGATCGTCGCCCCCACCCTGGCTGCCGGAGATCTGATCTTCACGGAGATCATGGCCAACGGGCTGGGTGGCTCCAGCGACAATGGCGAGTGGATCGAGATCAAGAACACCACCGGCGCCGACATCGACCTGACCGGGGTCGTGCTGAAGTACAAGGCCGTCGAGCACGTCATCAACGGCGGCGAGACGCCCGTGGTTATCAAGGGCAACAGCTGGTTCGTCTTTGGCCGCAACGCCGATGTCGCCGCGAACGGTGACACGCCGGTCGACTATGTCGTCAAGTCCTATCAAATGGCCAACACCGGCGGCAGCCTCGCCCTCGTCGCCGGCGGTGTGACGGTCGACGAGGTCACCTACGCCAAGAGCGCTCCCTGGCCGGCGATCAACCAAGGGACCTCGCAGCAGCTGTCCTCGGACAAGGCCAACGCGACCGACAACGACTCCGGCGCCAGCTGGTGTGTGTCACCGGCCGAATACGGCTCCAAGGGTCTGAAGGGCACACCCGGCGCTGCCAACGCGGTCTGCGGCGGCTGACAAACGCAGGCGCTCGGCATCCGGATCGCGGCGAGCCGGGCCGAGCCGGTTTCGCCAGACAATCTAGCTACTTGCGCCCGAAGCGCCGGATCCGCTGGACAATGCGACGTGCCCGCCAGGCGTGGTGCTCGCTCATCCGCGTGCCGTGGGCGTGCAAGGCCTCTTCCATCGGGCGCACGAGCCGGCCGTCGCCGATGGTGTCCAGGCAGACGAGCACGCGCTCGACGGCGTCACGATCGAGCGCATCGAAGCGATCTCGCAACAACGCAGCGACGGCATCCTGCAGCTCTGGCAGCGGCCGCGCGGCGATCTCGTCGACGGCGGCCAGCGCCATCTCGATGGCGTCGCTCTGCAAGCGGGCGAGAATCGCGGTCGCGTCGGCCGAGCGAACGGCGTCGCCGCCAACGCCTCCGTGATGGGTTCTGTCGGCTTGCATCTGGTCCGTACCATCGTCATGCGCGGCGTCGGACAAGAAGTCTGGCAGGTCGTCGGAGGGTGCGCCCATGGTCAGCTCGCCTTGTGAGCGCCCCGGCAGCGTGCCAAGCTGCGCGCCGCGATCTGCCGCAATCCAAGAGGAGTCGCCCCCATGAGCCACCCGCATGCGCCCGTCATCATCACGGCCGCCATCTGCGGCGCCGAGGTCTTTCGCGCTCAGACGCCGTTCATCCCCTACACGCCCGCAGAGCTGGCGGCGGAGGCCATCCGCTGCTACCACGCCGGCGCCCGCATGGTCCACCTGCACATGCGCGAGGACGACGGCACGCCCAGCCAGGATGCCAGCAGATTCCTCGACACGATGCAGCGAATTCGGGCCGAGGTGCCCATGGTCGTACAGTTCTCGACCGGCGGGGCGGTGGGCATGCCTGTGGCGGTTCGCGCAGACGCGTTGCGGCACCGCCCCGACATGGCCACCCTGACCACGGGCACGGTCAACTTCGGCGAGGAGATATTCGTCAACAGTTTACCGATGATCCGCGAGATCGCGGCCCGGCAGCGGGAGTTCGGCGTGCGCCCGGAGATCGAGGTCTTCGACAGCGGCATGATCGACACGGCGGTGCGCCTCGGCCGGGAGGGCACCATCGAACTGCCGGCCCATTTCGACTTCGTGATGGGCGTCCCGGGCGGCATGGGCGCGTCGCCCGAGCGCCTCGACTTCCTGATCTCGCTGCTGCCGCCGGGCGCCACCTGGTCGGTCGCTGGCGTTGGACGCCACGAGCTGCCGCTGGCCCAGGCGGCGATGGCGCGGGGCGGCCACGTGCGGGTGGGTCTTGAGGACAACCTCTTCTTGTCCAAAGGGGTGCTCGCCAAGGGCTCCTATGAACTGGTCGAGGCGGTCCGCGCGATGGCGGAGACGACCGGTCGGCCGATCGCCACGGCGGATCAGACCCGGGCGCTGTTGCGCCTCGCTCCAATCGCGGCGCTGTGAGGCCTTGAGTTCGGACTGCCGACCGCGGGCGCGGCGAAGCCGGATCGCTCAACGCACTAGTGGCCCTTCTTGGGATACTTCTTCTGGAAGCTCTTGACCCAGCCCTCGACCTTGGGATCGGCGGGGACGGCGTTGCCCAAGGCACGCATCTCCAGGTCGATCGTGCTCGATCCATTCGGGGGAGGCAGCGCTGCCTCGAGATCGAGGGTGATCCGCTGCAGGCGCGCGCGGGCCGCCGCGAAGCGCTGCTCAAGCTGCTTGCGGGTCGTCGGGGTGAGCTGTAGGGGTGCGTTTGGGCCCACCGTAGCGTCTATTTGAGACTGGAAGCTCTGGACTTCCCGGGCGACATCGGCGCGCTCGGATTGGAGCGCAGCGCGCTGGTTGGCCGCGACGTAACGGTCCTTGCGGTCGAGTGGGTGCAAGACAATCTCGGCGACATATTTGCCCTTCATGAAGGTGCCGACGAAAAAAGCCTTGCCCATCGGCTGTGGCTTCATCGTCATGTCCATCGTCTCGGAACCGATGATCAGCGTCACGCCGGGAACCTGGGCGGCGAGATCTTCGACCTCGGCCTTCTTGAGCATTGAAAGCAACACAATGATATCACAGCCTTTTTCCTCCAACGCCAGGACAGCACGCTTCGCAGCCGGGATCGGTTCCTCGATGCTCAGTCCCTGATCCAGGAAACGGGCGCCGTACGCCGGCGGGCTACCGGAGACCAGGCCGAACAGGCCGATCTTCAAGGCGCCGACCTTGGCGATTCGCCAAGGCTCGAAGACCAGCTTGCGTCCCTTCTTGGCGACGATGTTGGCCGACACCAGGGGCAGATGATAGCGCCGGGCAGTCTTGCGCAGGAAGCCAACGCCGGCCATCAGGTCGTGCGGACCGACGTTCATCGCGGCGTAGCCCATCGCCTGCATGGCCCGGAAGAAGACGTGGGCGCGGGCTTCGATCTCGCCGTCGCGCTCGCTGCGGACTTGGGCGCTCGCGGCAAGCAGGCCGCCGTTGTCGACCACGAGTGTCGCCCCGAAGAGGGGAATGCGCTGCTTGAGGAGGTGTGAGCGCCGGGCAAGACCGCCCAGCGGAGCGTGTGCTCACCCACATGGATCGGTTTCGCCGATCACGCTCCCCGTGGCCATGATCGCCACCTTCTCAGCGCCTGCCTCGACCGTGGCCGCCTGATCGCTTGGGCGCTCGTCAACAGCTGCGACCGCGGTGGCTCCAGCTGAATGGCTGTTGGGAATCGGCATGACGGGCGCCGCCTCGACCTTCTCAGCCGCGACGACCAGGCTGTCGAACGTTCGCGCGGCCTCAACAGCGCCGCTGGTCGCGATCACGACCGGCTTTGTGTCGACCGCGCTCGGCGCGACCGGCTCAAGCCGAGCGGAGCCATCTGGGCCCACGGGTGCGTCACCGGACTCGGATGGCCACCATGCAACCGCGCCGACAGCTATCGCCAGCACCACGACGACCAGTGCCGCCATCTTCCATCGTCTCATCGCTGCCTCCTGTCGACCCGGCGCAGCCCGCAGGGACGCGGCGGAGTCTAGCATCGCCAGCGCGCGGCGCGTCAATGAGTCGGCGGCCTGCGCGAAAACACCCCGAATTGACCCCCGCGAGAGCCTTCCCCTAGAATCCGCGCCCCGCCCAACGGCGGCCCCCGTCAACGCCGTGTGCGACAAGGCCCCTGCCGATGCCTGCCGATCCAACCGAGCCAGCCGAGCCAGCCGAGCCAGCCGGTCCAGCCGA
>CALGHC010000039.1 GCA_937915965.1 uncultured Myxococcales bacterium | reverse complement strand
CCAACGCGCCGGCCAACGCAGCGGCAACCGCAAGCGCCGCGAACGCCGACCCCAACGCGCCGGCCAACGCAGCGGCAACGGCAAACGCCGCGAACGCCGACCCCAACGCGCCGGCCAACGCAGCGGCAACCGCAAACACCGCAAACGCCGACCCCAACGCACCGGCTGACCGCAACTCCCCGGCCAACGCCGCCGCGACCGCAAACGCCGTCGACCTGCCCGCCAACGCGACGGCCGTCGCCGCGGCGCCACGCTTCGAGACGCTGCAGAACGCGCAGTTTTCGGCCGCTGGCGCCACCGCGGCGTTCGCCAGCCCATCTGTCGCCATCGACAAGGGGGCGGGCCGTTTCGAGCTGGTGCTCTACCAGAGCGTCGCCCTGCGCACCGGCCGCGGCGCCAACAACCCCTTGCTGCTCGAGCTGCCCGATCCGGTCACCAAGGTGAGCTGGGACAACTACGCGTGCATCTCGCCGCGAGCCGCCAAGGAGCTCGGCGTCGGTAACGACGACCTCGTTCGAGTCAGCGCCGGGGCCGTCTCCGCGCAGTTCCCCGTGGTCCTGCAGCCCGGTCTGCACGACGGTGCGGTCGCGCTCGCCCTGGGCTGGGGCCGCACCGCCGCAGGCCGCGTCGGCAACGGTATCGGCGTCGACGCGGGTGTCTTTGCGGCGTTGCCTGGCAGCCCCAAAGTCGAGATCGCACGGATCGGCGAGAGCGGAGGCCTGGCCTTCCATCAGGTCCACCCCAGCGCCGAGCACCGCCTGATTGTGCGCGAGACGACGCTGGCCGAGTGGCAAAAGGACCCCGGCAGCGGCAACCCGCCCCTCGATGACCTGCTGCTCGGGCCGCTGGGCAAGGTGCCGCGCAACCTGTGGCAAGAGCACGAGTACCCGCGCTACCACTGGGGCATGGGTATCGATCTGGGCGCATGCACAGGCTGTGGCGCGTGCGTCGTCGCGTGCAACGTCGAGAACAACGTGCCGGTGGTCGGCAAGACCGAGGTGCGTAAGCGCCGCGACATGCACTGGATGCGCATCGACCGCTACTACTCCGAGGCCCACGACGTCGAGGGCTTCGACTGGGATCCGGTCGAGCCCGACATGCTCGGCCTCGCCGACAACCCCAAGGTCGTCCACCAGCCGATGCTCTGCCAGCACTGCGACAACGCGCCGTGCGAGACGGTCTGTCCGGTGCTCGCGACCGTGCACACGGAGGAAGGCCTCAACTCGATGGCCTACAACCGCTGCATCGGCACGCGCTATTGCGCCAACAACTGCCCGTACAAGGTCCGTCGTTTCAACTGGTTCAACCACCCCCACGACGACATGGCGGGCAAGCAGGATCTCGACCTGCTGTCCCTGATGCTCAACCCCGACGTCGTCAAACGCACCCGCGGCGTGATGGAGAAGTGTTCCTTCTGCGTGCAGCGCATCCAGGCGGCGAAGGCCCAGGCTTCGCGCGAGGGGCGCCACCCCTACCAGATGAAGGACGGCGAGGTCGTGGTCGCCTGCGAGCAGACCTGCCCGACCGACGCGATCGTCTTTGGCGACATGAACGACCCCAACAGCCGGGTCGCGAAGACGATGGCCGACAGCCGGGCCTTCAAGGTCGTCGAGGAGGTCGGCACCAAGCCGTCGATCTCGTACCTCACGCAGGTTCGCAACTCCCAGACCAAGGCGGCGGCGACAGCGCCGACCACCACTGCGCCGGCCGGCCACGCCGGGCAGGAGGGCTAGCCATGTCGTCCCACACATCGCACCTGCGCGCGCCGCTGATCCTGGGAAACCGGACGATGGCGCAGCTCACCGATGACATCCTCTCGCCGATCGAGCGCAAGCCGACCGGGCTGTGGTGGCTCGCCTTCGTCATCGCCGCCTCGGCGGCGGCCCTGGGCTGCATGGCGATCGGTGTGACCTTCTACAACGGCATCGGCGAGTGGGGCCTCAACCGCACCATCGGCTGGGGCTTCGACATCACCAACTTCGTCTTCTGGGTCGGCATCGGTCACGCCGGCACCCTGATCTCGGCGATCTTGCATCTCTTCCGACAGAAGTGGCGCACCTCGATCAACCGATCGGCCGAGGCGATGACCCTGTTTGCGGTCATCTGCGCGGCGCTCTTCCCGCTGATCCACATGGGTCGACCATGGTTTGGCGTGATCTGGTTCGTCCCCTACCCCAACATGCGCGGGCCGCTGTGGGTCAACTTCCGCTCGCCGCTGCTCTGGGATTTCTTCGCGATCTCGACCTATTTCACGATCTCGGCGGTGTTCTGGTTCGTCGGCCTGATCCCCGATTTCGCCACCTTCCGCGATCGCACCAACAGCCGCGTCAAGCGCGCCATCTACGGTGCGCTGAGCCTGGGCTGGTCGGGATCGAACAAGCACTGGACCCACTACGAGACGGTCTACCTGCTGCTCGCCGGCCTCGCGGCTCCCCTGGTCCTCAGCGTCCACACGATCGTCTCCTTCGACTTCGCGACCTCGGTCATTCCTGGCTGGCACACGACGATCTTCCCGCCCTACTTCGTCGCCGGCGCGATCTTCTCGGGCTTCGCGATGGTGCTGACCCTGCTGATCATCGCCCGCAAGGTGATGAAGCTCGAGCACCTGATCACGGTCGAACACGTGGACAACATGGCCAAGGTCATCGTCGCCACCGGCATGATGGTCGGCCTCGCCTACGGCACCGAGTTCCTCATCGCCTGGTACACGGGCGCAAACTACGAGGGATTCGCGTTCGTGAACCGCGCCACGGGACCGATGGCCTGGTCGTATTGGATCATGGTCTCGTGCAACGTGATCTCGCCGCAGATCTTCTGGTTCAGGGCGGCGCGCCGCAACATGGTCGTCGTCTTCGTCATGTCGATCTTCGTCAACATCGGCATGTGGTTCGAGCGCTTCGTCATCATCGTGACGTCGCTGCACCGCGACTACCTGCCGTCGAGCTGGGCGTCGTACACCCCCACATGGGTGGAGTACACGATCCTGCTGGGCACCTTCGGCATCTTCTTCAGCGCATTCCTGATCTTCGTGCGCTTCGTGCCAGCCGTGTCCATCGGCGAGGTCAAGGCCGTCCGGATGTTCGCCCACCGCGCCGCCGCTAGCAGCGGCGCAACCGCCGCCGGCGCCGTCGCTGGACTCGCGCCCTCGCCCGCCGCCGCGAAGGAGGCACCTGCGCATGTCTGACCACAAGCAACCAGAGAAGGACGCCCCTGGCACGAACGAACGTTCGTTCTTGGTGGGTATCTTTACAGAAGAAGACCAGATCCTCGCCGTCACCCGGGCCGCGACCGACGCTGGCGTACCGGTACACGACGCCTTCACCCCGTACGCCGTGCACGGTCTGGACCGCGCCCAGAAGCTCAAGCCCTCGTGGCTGACCTGGGTGTGCTTTGGCGGCGGCGCGTTGGGCCTCGCGACCGGCATCTTCCTGCAGGGCTACACGTCGGGCGTCGACACGCCGTTCTGGAGCGGCTGGCCCCTGAACGTCGGTGGCAAGCCGTTCTTGTCCTGGCCCGCGTTTGTCCCGGTGATCTTTGAGCTCACGGTGCTCTTCGCCGGGCTGATCTCGGTCGCAGCCCTCTTCGCCGTCTGCGGCCTGTTCCCCGGCAAGAAGCCAAAGCTGAAGATCGACGGCGTGACCAATGATCGCTTCGCCCTCGTCGTCGATCCGCTGGGCGACGGCTACGACGACGCCAGCGTGCGCGCGCTCTTTGAACAGCACGGCGCCGCTGAGGTCTACATCCTGGAGGCGCAGGCATGAACGCGAAAGCGATCCCACACGACTACGCGGTCCCGCACAGCCGCCTGGCGCAGGCCGCGGCGATGACGTTGATCTGCGTCGGCGCGAGCGGCTGCATGGTCTCCGACAAGCCGAACTGGATGTTCCTGCCACAGCTCAACGCCATGTTGTACTCGTCAGCGGCGGAGTCGCAGCTCGCCGCGCCGGGCGCCGCGACCGGCCACCCGGTCTTCGCCAACGGCAAGAACCTACAGCTGCCGCCGGTGGGCACGGTGCCGCGCGGCTTCACGCCCGACCACTTCGCCGCCACCCCCGAGGGCGCCAAGCTCGCCGGCGAGACCCTCACCAACGCCGTACCACCAACGGCCGAGAACCTGCGCCGCGGCGCGGAGCGCTTCGCGATCTTCTGTTCGCCCTGCCACGGCCCGAAGGGCTACGGCGATGGCGAGGTCGCCAAGAAAGGTATCCCCGGCATGCCGATCGGCATCCCCGGTGTGCCGGCGGCCCAGTTCCCCGATGGCCACGTCTTCCACATCATCACCTACGGCCGCAACCTGATGGGCAGCCACGCCTCGCAGATCGACGCCGAGGACCGCTGGAAGATCATCCACCACCTGCGCGTATTGCAGGGCAAATTGCCTGCGCCCGCCGCCGCCGGTGAGGGAGGTGCGAAGTGAGCGACACCACCGCGACAGGTGCCACCGCGGGCGCCACCTTCAAGCCGCCGCGCAAGCTCATGGCGATCTGCGCAGCCCTGGCCGTCGTCGGCCTCGCGCTATTCGCCGTCAGCCTCATGGGCACGCCGTGGCGCGCCTGGTCGAACGCCTTGCTGGCGAGCTACTTCTACACCTCGATCGCGCTGGGCGCGGCGGTGCTGATCGCGCTGATGGGGGTCACCAAGGCGGGCTGGGGCGTCGTCATCCGACGGATCCCCGAGGCGATGACCGGCTACCTGCCGATCGGCATGGTGACAATGCTCGCCGTTGCGCTTTTCGGCATGCACGACCTCTACGAGTGGAGCCACCCGAACATCGTCTCACACGATCACCTGCTGCAGCACAAGGCGCCGCTGCTCAACGTGACCGGCTTCCTGGTACGCCTGGTGGTCATCTTCACGCTGTGGATCGCCCTGACCTGGGCCATGCGCCGCCAAAGCGTCCTGCAAGACAGCGACGGCGACGAGCGCCACACCCACAACAACGTCAAGCTCTCGGCGATCTTTCTGATCGTCTTTGCGCTCTCGCTCACCGTCGCGACGCTCGACTGGTTGATGAGTCTCGAACCCCACTGGTTCTCGACCATCTTTGGCGTCTATCACTTCGCCGGCCTGTTCACGGCCGCGATCGCGGTGATCATCCTCTTCGTCGTTTGCATGCAGCGTGCCGGCTACCTCGCCGAGGTCAACGCCAATCACCTGCACGACCTCGGCAAGCTGCTCTTCGCCTTCTGCACCTTCTGGGCCTACATCTGGGTCAGCCAGTACCTGTTGATCTGGTACGCCAACATCCCCGAAGAGACCGGCTACTACATGGTCCGCCAGGATCACGGCTGGCAGTCGCTGTGGGTGCTGAATCTCGCCTTGCGTTGGGTGGTTCCGTTCCTCGTGCTGCTGCCCCGCCCCAACAAGCGCAACCCCAAGGTGCTCGCCCTGGTCGCCGTCATCGTGCTGATCGGTCATTGGCTCGACACCTACCTGCAGATCATGCCAGCGACCGCCCACTTTGCCGTCGCGCATGCGGGCGCTGAGGTGCATGGCCCCTTCTTCGGCCTCGCCGAGATCGGCATCTTCGTCGCGCTGGGGGCGATCTTCGTGATCGCGGTGCTGAAGATGCTGGGACGCGCCTCGCTGGTGCCGACGAAAGACCCCTACCTCGAGGAGAGCATGCATCATCATCAGTGAGCGGGGCCGCGTGCGCATGACACGCAAGCAACGCTGACGTATGCTCTGGCCGCCTCAATGGCATCGCCGGAGTGGTGCATGGCTCGATTCCCCCTGGCATCTGGTTGCGCGGACCGACACGACTCGCCGCCGCGACCCCGACACCGTCGCGGCCGAAGCGCCTGGCTCGTCGTGCTGCTGGTCGCGTGCCTGGCGACGCCGACGCTGATCGCGACCCAAGCCGACGCACGACCCAGCCGAAGGCAACTGCGCGAAGCCGAAGCGCGGGCGGCGCGGGCGGTCGACAAGTTCCGCGCTGGCGAGAACGACGAGGCGGCCGAGCTCTTCATGCAGGCCTACCGTCTCGCCCGCAACCCAACCTCAGTCTTCAACGCGGCGCGCGCCAAGGAAGCGGGCGGCCACCTCTCGGAGGCCAAGGGCCTGCTCGAGCTGTACGGATCAATCGCCAACGACGAGGAAGGCCGCACCGAGGCAAAGCGGCGAATCGCTGCCATCGAGCAGCAGATCGCTGCGCGCGAAGCCGCCGCACAAAGAGAGCGCGACGACGCTGCGGCCGCGCAGCTACGCGCCGAGGCCGAGCGCAAGCGCGCCGAAGCGGCCCGGGAGAAGGATCGCGAGCTCGCCGCGGCCAAGGAACGCGAGCGCCAGGCGGCAGCCAGGGTGTCGACGTCGGGGGTGGCGCTGCTGCCTCCCAGCGGCGCGCCCGACGATCGTGCCGTCACGATGCTCAACCGACTCCTCGCCGAGCTGACTCGACAGGCGACCACGGCGGCCATCGGCACGGTGCACGGAGTCGCCGACGTGCTGCGCGCCGAGGCGGGCCGCTCGCTGCCCGGCGGTTGCGATTTCCACTGCCGGCTGAGCATCGCCCGGGGCCTGGGCGACGCCTGGGCGGTGACAACCGCCTTGTATGGCGAGCGCAACGGGCTTCGCCTGCGCATGGCGTTGTGGCGCACGATCGACGCGACCGAGGTCGGCAGCCTGGAGGTCGCTGGGCGCGACGTGCGGGCCATCGGCGTCGCTGGTGCCGAAGCTGCGGGTGATCTCTTCAACCGTGTACGCAACCTCGTGCTGCGGCCAGATTCCCGGCTCGCGGCGATCCACCCCGCCAGCAATACCCCGGACAGATTGCCGATTCGGTTTGTGAGCGCGCCGCCGGGAGCGCGCGTCCTGGTCGATGAGGTGCCGGTCGGCCAGACGCCGGTGGTCGTGCCGTTGCAGCCAGGCAAGTACAAGGTGCGGGTCGAACTCGCTGGCCATCACGACCGCGGCGGCGTGCTCACGGTGGCCGGTCGCAGCGGCGGCGAGGTGGCGGTAGCGCTGCCGATCCGCACCGCACGGCCGGCTCCGGCGACACCAGGACCGGCACCGGTCACCAGACCGGGCAACGACGCGGCCGGCGGCCGACCGGTC
>CALGHC010000038.1 GCA_937915965.1 uncultured Myxococcales bacterium | reverse complement strand
CCGGATGATTTCTTCGCAGGCTGCCGCGACCCAACTGTCGAGTTTGCGGCTCGAATCGCCGGTGAGATACTCCGATGGGGTCCGCAGCCGAAACAGATCGAACTCGTCGTGGGCGTCGCGCATCCGCTCGATGCCAGCGACGGGATCGTCCGGGCGGATCCCCACGGGCGCCATCTCGCCGCGGTCCTCGCGCAGCACGCGCTCGCTGGCTCGATCGACGCGACCCAGCGCCCGTCGGCCATTCATTTCGTAGTGGACGATGTAGGCCGCCCACGCCGGGTCGACGGCGACAGGGTGACCGCGGTGATCGCTCAGCTCCAGCCAGTCCGCGCACAAGTCGCGGCTGACGCGATACGTCCGCCCGGAGCGCCACGCGTCCACCTGGGTTCGAGCCGCATAGACAAGTCCGCCCCCCGATATCGCCACTGCGCCCAGCGCTATCACTGCCGCTGCCAGCCGTCGTCGGTTCGCGCCCGTGCTCGGCGATCTCGTACCGGCCGCCAAGGGCGCCAAGGGCGCTTGGGCGCCGGTCATACACGCACCGATCAGCCCCAGCACGATCACCGGCAAGAAGTGCCGCGCGTGCGCGCCGTTCATGGCGCCATAGACGGCCGCGGCAGCAAACAGCGCCAGCGCCGGCTCCAGCAACATTCCGTGGGTCGCCCGGCGCGCGGCGCCCTGCCTGAGCGCCGCGCCAACGCCGACAAGGACCAGCCCCACCATCGTCACCGGACCCAGGGTGAGCATCAGCTCGTGCGCCATCGCCGCAACGGCCGCGCCCTCGGCGATGCGGACCCCGTCATCCTGGGCGCCATGAAGCGCGATGTGCGCCGCCATCGGCGCGAGAGCCACGGCCGCCGGCAGCAGGCTCATCGCCCAGCCGCGCAGCCCGACGCGACGGCGCAGCAGGGCCAACCCGTGGCCAAGTACGATCACCGGCGTGAAGTAGTGCGTCATTGTCGCCACCGCCATCGCTACGCCGTAGCGCATCCAGGCGCGGCGGTCGCCCGCGGTCGCGTCGACGAGGGCGATCTGGCCCACTAGCAGGCAGCACATCCACAGCGTGTAGCTCTTCTGGACCCTGGAGAACTCCAGGTGCAGATCCAGGCAACAGACCAGCAGCATCGCGAGCACGGCCTGGCCGGGGCTGCCAAGGCGACGACCCAAGCGCCACGTCAGCCACACGCTCCACACGCCAAAGAGCGCCGCCGGCAGGCGCATCGCGATGAGATCCTCCGAGAGCGGCACGGTCGCGTGGATCAGGAAGCGGAACAGCGGCGGGCTCGACCCCGTCTCGTGGCTGTCGAGCCAATACGCCCAGAAATCCGGCTCAAGGTTGGACGCTTCGTCCGCGGTGATGGCGCTCGCGTCGAGGTTGAGCAGGCGCGACACCGCCGCGATCAGGAGAACGAGAAGCGCAATCCGGCCCCACAGTTTGGAGGAATTGGTGTCGGCATCGGTGTCGGCATCGGTGTCGGCATCGGCGTCTGCATCGGCTTCGGGACCGCGCACGCCGCTGTCTGACCGCGCCGCCAACGCCATGCGGCGAAACCACCACAGCGCAAAGACCAAAGCCGCCGCCTCCCATGCGGAAGCGGCGACGTTGATCAACATCGTTTGGGAAGGTCCGAACATCGGCACCCGCAAAGACCTGGATCAGGGACGCAGCAACTCCAGATCGTCGATGATCTGCAGCGGATCGCCAAGCACGGCTCCGGCGTCCATGCGCAGCGATGGCTCGGCGTTGCCGCTGTTCCAACAGGGGTTCGCACAGCCACGGACGCGCTCGCGCATGCGCTGCATCGTCTCGCCGCGCCAGGCGGCGACGATCCCGACCTCGCGGATATCGAGGGGCTCGGCGTGATCGTAGCAGGGGAAGAGCATCCCGAATGGGTCGACGTTGCCGTAGAGGTAGCCGGCGTAGCAGTCGAAGTGCAGCTTGCCTTCCAGATACGGCGCGATCCCCCGAACGAAGGCGCGCGACGAGGTCGACAGACCCAGGGCCCGCGCCCGGATTCGGGCAGCCTCGACCGCTGCGCCGAGCGCCGGCGCCCCAGCCGCGTCGGTGGTGAACTCTGCCGCCAGGCCGTCCATCCAGGCGTGCTGCAGGTTGCTGTGCAGAGGCAGGAACTTGATCGCGGCGAGACGCCAGCGCGACGCAAGGTCGACCAGCGCGTCGATCTGGCCCAAGTTGTGCGGTCCGACCACGCAGTTCAGCCCGACCGTGGCCTGCGGCACCCGCTCGCGCAGCAGCCGCGCCGCTTGTTCGACCGCGGCGAACACGCCCTCGCCGCGGATCGCGTCGTTGCGCGACGGCTCGGCGTGGTCGAGGCTCAGGGCGATGTGCGGCCCGCGAGAGTCGGCGAGCCGATCGCACATCGCCGCGTCGATCTGCGTGCCGTTGGTGTTGATGTGGACCGTCGCCCCATTGCCCTCGGCGATCGCGATGAGCTCGACGATGTCCCGCCGCAAGAACGGCTCGCCGCCGCCGTACGAGACCACCTGCGTG
The DNA here is from genome assembly GCA_937915965.1 of uncultured Myxococcales bacterium. Classification (GTDB taxonomy): domain Bacteria; phylum Myxococcota_A; class UBA9042; order UBA9042; family UBA9042; genus CALGHC01. The sequence goes on along the minus strand of CALGHC010000038.1, from coordinate 4,541 downwards.
CCCAACTCGGAGGTGGCGTCGGTCACGATCCGTTCGATCTCTGCTGTGCTGAGGCGTTTGCCACGGCCAGGGTAGGCCGACGGGTAGCCGCACATCTTGCAACGCAGGTTGCAGGCCTTGATCACCTCCATATAGAGGAGCGGCATCGATGCGGGGACCGCGCCGCGGGCACGGGCGCGCCGTTGATCGACGACCATGCGGGCGCTGGCCAGGAGGCTGCGCCAGAAGACGAGTCGTGCGCTGCGATCGGCAGCGGGCAGACGTGTCATGGGCTATGCCGCCTCGCGAATGCCCGGATCCCGCTTGCGGCCAAACCAGCGCGCCGCGACGGCCGTGGCACCATTCTGGCCTCGCTGGCCGAGCAGGTAACGCATCGCCCGAATCGCCAACTGCCACTCGATCGGATCCGTCGCCCGGTACAGCGCGCGCCGGCGCAGGTAGCTCCACAGCTGCGGTCCCGACAGGTAGTAGCGCAGGTAGAACTGCCGCTGGAAACGCTCGAGGGTCTCGCCGTCGACAAGACTGGGGTTGACGTGGTGGGTCTCGTAGTGGTTCAGCTCGGAAAGATCCTGAACTTCTTCGCGGTAGTCGCGGTAGCTCTGGCTACCCGGGTAGGGCGTGTGGAATGCGACCTGGATCATGTCCGCGGCTACCTTGTGGGCGAACCGAACGGTCTCCTCCATCTCCTCTAGCGTCTCGGTCGGGTGGCCGAGCATGTAGTACGCCGTCAGGAAGAGTCCGCCTGCGCGGATGTCGCGGGCTGCTTCCAGGATCCGGTCGCGCCGCACGCCTTTTTTGACTAGCTTGAGGATGCGATCGACCCCTGACTCGACACCCATCTTGACCGCCCGGCAGCGCGCGCGGGCGAGCAGGGCGACCATCTCGGGGTTGATCATGTCGGGACGCGTCTGGATGACCCAGTCGACCTCCACCTCGCGGCGGATCATCTCCTCGCAGATCGCGGCGACGCGTTCGTGATCCAGCGAAAAGATGTCGTCGATCATGTAGATGGCGTCGACGCCATGGTCGAGGTGCAGCCGCTCCATGTCGTCGACGACCTTCTCGGCGCTCTGACCCCGAAATCCCCTGCCGTAGCTCTGCCGCAGCGTCGGCGAGCAGAAGGTGCATAGGAACGGACAACCGCGCGAGGTCAGGAGATAGCCCCAACGGACCTGACCGAAGCGCGGTACGTGGGTGCTGCGCATCCCGTATGCGTCCAGGCGCAGTCCGCGCGGATCGAGCGGCGGCAGACTGTCGAGGTCACTGACCTGGCCGCGGGTGCCCTGGACGATGACGCGCTCGCCGTCGTCGCTGAGCGCGGCGCTGCCGTCGACGAGCCGGGTTGCGCCGTTGTCGAGCAGGCGCTTGATGCTGACCTCGTACTCGCCCAGCAGGACACCGTCGAAGGGGGAGCCGGCAAAAAGGAGGTCCTCGGATTGCTCGCTGGCGTGCTGGCCAATGCCCCAGATGCGCGTCTCGGGTCGGCTGGCGCGGACGTCGGAGGCGACATCCACCGCGAGCTGCAGCGTCGGCGTCATCGAGTCCATCAGGACGACGTCCGGCTTCCAGCCGTCGACCTCAGCGAAGATGCCATGGCGGTCGAGGGCCTCGACGTGCAGGTCCAGCAGGCGCACCTGCCACCCAGCTCGCTCGGCAATGCTGCGCGCATACAGCATCGAGATCGGCCACATCAGGTCGTGCGGGTGTGCGTTGCGGAAGTTCATCCATGGCGCAAACCGCAACAGCAGCAGTCGCCCCTGAGGGTGTCCGTCGGAAGCACGCATTCGACTCCTCATCGGCGGTCCTGACCGCCGTTCCACGCACCACCCCGCGAGCCACTGACGCTCGGACCGCCGCGAAGTCTTGCGCGGCGTAGCGCGTGCGGTGAGGCCGGGGGAGGGGGGCGGCCTGCTGCCGGTGGGGGCGGCGAGCGGACCGGGCGCTTTACACAAACTCATCGTATCGGCGATGCTGCCCATCCGCAAGCGCGCGACACCCGCACGACGACCTTTACGGTCGCCACACGGCTTGCGTTCCGGTCGGTTTGAGGTGGCTTTCGTGGGTCTGTTTGAGTCGACGAGGGTCAGGTCGAGCGCTCAGGTCACTCGCTCTGCGCGACATGGCCGGCGAGGACGCTTGCGTTTCCCGGTTTTCGCTTCTCCGCCAGTCGTGGCTTCCCCGCCGTTCGCGCCGTTCGTGCCGTCCGTGCCGTTCGTGCCGTTCGTTCTGGCCATTGCGTTCGCCGCGCTTTGGGTCGCGACGCCTTGCGTCGCGGCGCCGGCGATCGCGCCTCCGACGGCGCATCGGCCGCCGCCTGTGGCGCACGGCCGCGTCCTGCCACCAGCCGCCGGCGCCGTCGTCGAAGAGGCTTTCGGGCGGCTGCCGTCGCCGTGGCGACTCGATGGCGCGAGTATCGAAGGCGCCCGGGTGACAGCAAAGGTCTGCCGAGCCGCCGGCCCGTGCACGATCGTCGCCTTGTCGGATCCCGACCAACCGTGTGACGGCCGCCTCGTCGGCCCCTGGTGCCTCGTACTGCCAGCTGATTCCGACCCGGATCTCACCGCAGCTTTGACCGCGGCGCTCGCCGTTGACCTCCCCGAGCGCGTCTGGCGGGTCGCCGCTGCCGTGACCCCCGCGCCGCCCGCGACGACGGCCACGCTTGGCGAGGTCTCGCTGGCGTTGGTGTTGTGCATTTTGCCCTTCCTATTCGGGGGCGTCGTGGGGGCCGCCCTGCGGCGCTTCGTCACGCGGGCCGGCGTGCGCTGGCTCCTGGCCGGCGCCCTGGTGGTCGTGCCGTGGTTGTTTACCCGGCCCTCGGCGGGCGGCCTGCCGCACATCGGCGCCTGGGACGTCTGGTTCCTCGTGATTGGCTTCGACCTGGGCGCATTGGTCGCTTGCTGGCGCGGCCGCCACTTGTTCCGCTGGCGCGAGTCCGGCGCCCTGATCGCCACTCTGCTGGTGATCGGCGGGGCTGCCGAGCTGGTCGCCCGATCAGCGTCAGACGAGACCGAACCCGTCTCCGACGTCGGGCCGATCGAGCTGCTGCAGCGGCAACAGCGGTGGCACGGTTGTCAGCTGCTCTTCCCCGACGCGCTGGCGGCCGCGCCGTTGGTGCCCGCGGCGGTGCCCGGCCGGCGTCGGCAGGTCCTGCACCTGGGCGATCCGGTGCTGCGGCGCGAGGGCCGCAATACGACGCACTTCACCGACCTGATCGCGCAACGCCAGCCCGGCGTCGCTCACCTCGGCACGGGTTTGGCGATCAGCGGCCTGGACAGTCGCCTCCTTGCCGTCCAGGCGATGGTGCCCGGGCGCCACCCGTCGTCCGCCGTCCTCCACCTCTTTCCCGAGATCGATATCCCCGCGATCGACCGTCCTTCGGTCTGTTGCGGCGGCGAGTCCGTGTTGGTCTGGCAGGACGACGCGCTAACCCCGCGGTGTGACCGACCGCGCTGGCAGCTGCCCTACAGCGACTGGCTCGGCCGCAGCCCTCCACCCTACGCGCTGCGTCTCGCCGGTCGTGCGTCGTCGGCAGCCCGTCTGGCAAGCAGGGCGATCCGTCACGTCGGCGGCCTCATCGAGTCGAGCGACGGCAGCTGGGCCAGCGACCCCGAGGTGAAATGGCAGCACGCCGGTGCCGTCATCGCCGCGACCGTGCGGTTGCTCGAGGCGGCCCGCGTGCCCGTCGTAGCGGTATTGCATCCAGACCCGCGGTCGCTGCTCGCGGCCGAAGTGGGGACGAACGGAGCGAAGCAGCGCCACGCACGGGCGGCGGCGACGCTAGCCGACGGTGGGCTGCGGGTCCTCGACGCCTGGCCGCTGTTCGAGAACGCGGTTCGCGCCCAGGGTCTCGAAGCCATGTACGAGGTCCGCCGGACGGGCGCACTGCGCCTGACGACGGATGGTCACGTCTTGCTTGCCGGCTGGTTGGCGCACGAGCTAGCCGCCGGACAGTGATCATCCAGCGACCATGTGCACCGTGGCAGGATCGCGGCGTCGCGCAGGTCGGCTTACAGGATCCGGTTGCCTGTGCGCTCGCCCCTGTTCGCCGTTCGCCGTTCGCCGTTCGCCGTTCGCCGTTCGCCGTTCGGCGCCGCGGTCGGCTGACCCTGGTTATGGCTGGCCAACACCGGGCTGGCCCGTTATCGGGATCAACAACTCGTAGCTGACCTCGCCGGTCTCGAAATCGGGCTCGGAGAGAAAATGCACCAGGGCTGGGCGCTGGGCTTCGATCCGCGCACGAGTCGAAGACCGCGTGGCCAACGCCGTGACGTTGCGCGGGATATCGCCCAGCGGACCGCGGCGGGTCTGCGAAAGCCATCGCCCCGCGGCGATGGTTCGAGCGGCCGCCGGGGCACGAAGCCGCCCGGCGATCTCCGGCCGAATGGCGTGCAGGGCGGCGACGCCGTCTGTGGCCGTCGCCGCCTCGCCGGCGATCGGGAAGGTCTCGTACCAATGGGCTTCAAGTAGACCCACTTCGTCGTGCAGCCGGTCCGTCAGCGTCGCCGTCGCCGGGCCGATGCCCGCGTGCCCGCCCTCGGCCG
>CALGHC010000037.1 GCA_937915965.1 uncultured Myxococcales bacterium | reverse complement strand
GTGCGGACGGCGGCCGCGCGGTGGCGACGCGCGAGGACGGCGCCATCGTCGTCGCCGGGCTGGCGCCCTCCTCGGGGGTCGGCGGCAAAGCGACTGCGGCGGTGTGGGCGCTCGACGCCAAGGGGGCGAGCACCTGGTCGACCCGGCCCGCGCCCTCGACCGAGGGACGCCTCGAAGCCCTGGTATCGGCCGGCAGCGACTGGCTGGCCGGCGGCTGGCAGGCCAAGGCAGGCGATCAGGCCGGCTGGCTGATGCGGCTGGACTCCAGCGGCAAGCTGCGGTGGCAGCGGGTGCTTGCCAGCGGCGTCGTCATCCGAGACCTGATCACGACAGAAGCGGACCGCTTCGTCGCCGGCGGCGCTAGCAACCCGGCGGGCAGCAACGCCGACCACTGGCTCGGCGGGCTCGACGGCCTCGGCAACCTGCACTGGAGCCGCGGCTTCGACGCCGGCCCCGACGATGGCCTCTCCACCCTGCTGCCACTGCCTGCGGGCGGTGGCCTGTTGGCCGCCGGCTCGCGCGCGACCGACTCCGGCACCGAGGCGGCGCTCTTGCGCACGGATGACTGGGGGCACGCGTCCTACCAAGAGGCGGGCGACTGTTATGGCAAACCGATGGCCGAATGTGTCGACGACCTCGCGTGCACCACCGACACCTGCGCCGCCGTCGGCGGCTGCGCCAACAAGTCGGCGCAGGCCCTGGTCTGCGATCCGGCCGACGGTTGCACCTTCGTCGGCGCCTGCGAGGGCGGCACCTGCAAGGCCACCGACAACGGTCGCCTTTTCCACCGCGCACTGGGCGACGACGTGCCTTTCGGGCTGCAGGACCCGGCCGCGCTCGACGATGGCGGTCTGGTCGCCGGCGGCACAACACTGACGGCCGAAGGCAAGGTCATCCACGTGCTGCGCTTCGACGACCAAGGAACGCTTCTGTGGCATCAGCAGGCGCTGATGAAGCCGCACTTTGCGGCGTCTGGCGTCAGCTTGGCGGCGAACGGCGACGGCAGCATCGCCGTGCTGTACGGGGTCGTCGTCGATGAGCCCGTCGCGGCCAACAAGTGGCAACAGCAAGTCCTCGTGCTCGATGGCAGCGGCAAAGTGGTCGCGCACGACGATGACCCCATCCGCTGGTCCACGGCCAGCGACATCCAGCCGCTCGCCGCCGGCGGATTCGTCGCCATTGGCGGCAACACGTCGCCCGACCCGGACGAGTCAGGCATCCTGCTGACGAAGGTCGACGCGCAGGGCAAGGTCCTGTCGAAGGATGCGTACCAGACCACCCAGTCGAACAACTGGTTCGGGCCCGGCGCCGTGCTGCCCCTGAGCGCCGGCAAATACGTCCTGGTCGGGAATAGGAAGTACAAACAGAGCAAGAAGGAGGGTATGTTTCCCGTGTTCATCATTGCCCACGACGGCGGATGGATGAGCGTGCAGGGCCTCGACACCGTGGCGGGCCAACAAGGTTGGTTCAGCAGCGTCGCGGTCGCGTCCGACGACGGCTTCATCGCCGCCGGCACGTCCTTCCCGTTCTGGGGCAGCGGCGCGCCTTACACCTTGATGGTGAGACGCTACGAGGCGAATGGCGACATCGCGTGGGCGAAGGTGTTTGGCCAACTGTATGAGCAGGGTGCCCGCGGGGTTGCCATGCGCGGCGGCAACTTCGTCGTGAGCAGCTACGGTACTCCCGGCGGCTCGGCCGTAACCATCCTGACGGGCATCGACCCGACAGGGGACCTCATCTGGCAACGCAAGTATGCGCTTGGAAAGCAGAACAGCCCGGCGGGGAACAAGCTGCTCGACCTGGGCGACGGCGGTCTGTGGCTCGCGGGATCGGTGAGCGCGGGTGGTATGACGCAGGGCATGCTGATGCGCGCCGACGCCTGGGGGCACGTCTCCTGCATCGAGGCGGGCAAATGCGCCCCTATTGCCGCCCAGGCGTGCGACGACGGCAACGCGTGCACTGCTGACGCGTGTGCCGCCGCTGAGGGCTGCAATAGCGTGACGCTGGATGGCATCGTGTGCGGGGTCGACAAGGTCTGCAAACTCGGGGTGTGCGCCGCGCTTTGAGCCGCAGCGAGGCGCGCCCGAGCGACACCGCCGATGGAGCCAGCAGTGACGGGCGCAGTGGTTCCGGTCGTGCGCCCGGTGGCGTCGATGGTCTGAGCGGTGTTCTTGGCCTGGCAGACGGCCACCTCCTCACCTGAGACTGCATCGGCCGGGGTCGGCCGCAGCACACCGCCATCTGCGACTCGCTCAGCGGCCGCTTGCCTCTCCCCTGGACCGGGGCTACGGTCGCCAGCGCCCGCTCGCCTGCACCCTCCCGGAGGACCCGATGCCCCCCCGAACGCTCTCCGAATTCAATCGTGACTACCTCGGCCTGCACGTCGCCAAGGAGGACCTGTTCTGGACGACGTACATGGGCACAACGCCAGACGGCAGCAAGCTCGAGGCGGCCGAGGCAGCCTACAAGGCCTGGATCTCCGACCCGGCGCGGCTGCGCGAGGTGCGTGAATCCGTCGCCGCCGCTACCGATGCGGACGAGCGTGTGGGCTTGCTGGGCTGGCAGCAGTTCTTCGCGGCCCACGGCATCGACAGCGCGGAGGGCAGGCGGCTGCAAGGCAAGCTGATCGAGCTGGAGAGCCAGCTCTTCCAGAAGCGGGCCAGGTTCCA
>CALGHC010000036.1 GCA_937915965.1 uncultured Myxococcales bacterium | reverse complement strand
GGTCGGTGATTCTGGCAAGAGGAACGAGGGGTCACGGAACTTGCGATCGCCCTGTGTTCGTTGAGTCTACACCTTTCAGCAACGGCCGAGTCCGGGCTATCCTGTGCTGCCCGTCGCGATGGGCCCCAACCGGCAAGGTGCCATGAGCCGCCAGACCGCCAACTCGACCTCGCCCCCCGTGACCGCCGATCCACGATGGCGCCAGCGGCTGTTGTTCCTCGCTGCGATCCTCCTCGTTGGTGGGGCGCTGCTCGCTCGCATTTTGGGGGCCGCCTCTTCCGGCAGCGCCTTCGCCGAGGCGGAGCGCCTCGCGGCGAGAATGGGCGTCGATACCAAGATCCGGCCCATCCCGTGGGACCGCGTCGACCTCATCCTTGAAGGAATCCCGGCGACCGCCTCGCAACCGGCCACGCGGCGCCTTGCCGATCTGGCGAAAGGATCCGACGTCCTTGTCGTCAACTTCTGGGCGACCTGGTGTCCGCCGTGCCTCGACGAGCTACCCTCTCTCGTCGCGTTGGCCGATGGTCTGCGCGGCCGCGACGTCGCGTTCGTCGCGATCAGCTACGACGACGATTGGGACGCACAGGCAGCCGTCATCGAACGCTTGGTTGGCCGCAGTTGGCCGGATTCGCTTATCTGGTTGCGCGATCCACAGGGCCAGGGCGGCGACGAGTCGAAGACACTGCGCTTCCAGCTCGGCACTCGTAAACTCCCAGAGACGTGGGTGATTCGCGGTGGAGAAGTCATCGCCGGTTTCATCGGCCCGCAACGCTGGGACCGTCCCGAGGTGCAGCGCTATTTCTCGCTCATCACGCGGGAGCGGAAGTGATCGCAGGCGGGCCCGAGTCGCAACCAGAGGCGGCTGCGATGCCCAGCGAGGTGCCTGCGCCTGAGGACCCGCGCGCCGCATCGGCGATTGCGGCGGCCAACCGCGCCGACGAGGTGCCGCCGCCGACGGACCGTGCCTCGGCGAGCGACGGCGGAGACGGGGCAGGGGCGAGCGAACCCGTCCTGATTCCGCCCCGCGGACTCGTCGCGGTGACCTTGGTGATGGCGCTGCTGGTCGCCGCCGCCGCTGTCACCTGGCCACCCGCCCAGGCTCGTCGGGTCGACCCGAACTTGTCGCTGAACGACTGGCGCGCAGAGGCCCAGGTGTACGCCACCGCAGCAGCGCGCCTGGATGCATCGCTCGCCGAATTTGAGCAGGCGGCGCGTAGCCGAGCCGATATCGCTAAGGCGGCGCGGTCGGTCGGCAACCAAATCAGTGCCTGGCAGCAGCGCGAACGCGACATCGGCGTCCTCGCCGCGCGCGGAGACGCACAGACACGGCTCATGCACGGTCGGCTTGAGGAGACCGTTCGCGCGTTCGTGAGCGCATTTGGGGGCGATCTTTACCGCGGGCTGGCGGTTCGCTACGGTCGCGACGTCCGCATCCGCTTCGAGGCAGTGCTGGCGGCCGCCAGTGTCGCCGGCGATGACCTGAGAACATGGATACTGCGCGAACCACGATCTGACGACGTGACCGCCCTGGAGGCCCACGCGGCCGGTATCGCCGCCGCTCTCGCTCAGGCCGGATTGGGCGAGTATTTCGATGGCCAGCGGCTTGAGCCGGCGGCCGCCCTGGTCGTCGAGGCTCTGGCGATGCAGCGGGTCTTCTCCCTCGCCATCCGCGTGCCCGGCGTCCGCCCCGAGCTCGATGAGGACCTCGTTCGGACCCTCCTGGCGTTTCGCGTTGAGGCGCACCAGGGCCTCGACCTCGGCCGCCGCCTCGCCCTCGTTGAAGAACTGCGCCGCCTCGACCCGACCTGGCCGGCCACCTGGGACCAGGCGGTGTTGCTCGCGCGTGCCGGCCGATTCCGAGCAGCCGCGGGTCTCTTTGACGCGGCGGCCCGCATGGGCGAGCACCGCGATCTCGCCCGCGCCAACGCCCGCTGGTGTCGTGACCGACTTCACGCGGATCAGACCCCACCCTGACCACCCGCGCTCAGCGCCTGACTGAGCTTCTCGACGGCGTCACGGAAGACGTCGCCGCGGTGACTGTAGCTGCGAAACTGGTCGTACGACGCGCACGCGGGGCTGAGCAGCACGACACCCGCACCGCCACAACGTTCCAGCGCAGTCGCGATGGCCTCGTGCAGGTGGGGGGCTTGCACGACCGGATAGCCATCGGGCAGCAGCGCCGCGATTCGCGGCCCGGTCTGGCCTATCACGATCGCGCAAGCGCTCCGAGCCGCGACCTCGGCTGCCAACTCGGTGAAGTCGGCGTCTTTTTCGCTACCTCCGCCGATCCACACCAGGCGCTCGCCGGCGCCAATCTTGACCGCTCGCAGCCCTGCGATCGCCGCATGGGGGTTGGTCGCCTTGGAGTCATTGATGAAGCGCACTTCGCCGATGCTGCCGACGGGCTCAAGCCGATGGGCGGGTGGCGCAAACGTCCGCAGCCCTGGGCGGATCTCGTTGATATTGAGACCAAACGCGATCGCCGCGCCGCTAGCTGCGAGCGCGTTCTCGATATTGTGCGTGCCGACTAGCGGCTGGCGACTGTCGCAACCCAACTCCGAAGCCTCGATCAGCGGCACGCGAGTTCCCCCGCCTGGGGCCCAGATCAGAGTCGAGCCGTCCAGGCCAAAGCCCCGCGCCGGCACCTGTGCCGTGGAAACCGGCGCCCACGCGTGGCGCGCGCGCGCGTCGAGCGAGGCACGAAAGTCCGCCAACTCCGCGTCGTCTCCGTTGACCAACAGGGTGTCGCCGGCCGCCATCATCGCCGCGACGCGGGTCTTGGCGCCGATATACGCCTCCATGTCGCCCGCAAAGAAGTCGAGATGATCGGCGGCGATGTTGGTCAATATCGCGATGCGCGGCCGGAACGTCGGACACGTGATCAACTGAAACGCGCTCACTTCGGCGACAACCACGGCGTCGTCGCCGAGCTGGTCGAGGCGCTCGCACAGCGGCTCTCCGATGTTGCCCGCCGCGTGGGCATCGTAGCCGGCGGTCTTCAGCAGGTGGGCGATCAGCAGCGTGGTCGTGGTCTTGCCGTCCGTGCCGGTGACCGCGATCAGCGGGTGGCCGCGGCCGTCATCGAAAGCCCGGTCCAGGCGCACAAACAGCTCGACTTCACCCAACAGAGCCAGACATTGGGCGTTCGCGCGCCGAAACGTCTCGCTGTGCGGCGGCAGGCCCGGCGAGATCACGGCGAGGTCGTCGCGGCGGCTGACGAAGCCGCCACCGCAGCGGACCTCGATGCGCTTGTCGAGTTGGTTGAGGCGTTCGCCGAGTTGGGCTTCAGGCAGATCGTCGTATGCCAGCACATTGGCGCCGCGGCGGGCCAGCGCGTTGGCGGCGGCCACGCCGCTGCGGCCCAAGCCGATGACCGCCACTCCCAGCCCCTCGACGTCGTCCCAGGTGCCGCGCTGCGCCAGCTCAAGTTGGCGTGACGTTCGTTCCATCCCGTCCCCCGTCTTGTTCGCGGCGAGCTAGCGGCGTGGCCCGATCAATTCGCTGCCGCCAACCGGTCACGGGCATAGCTGTCGGCGACCTGGAAGAGGTCATCGCCGCCAAAAAAGAGCACCGTCGCTGGCGCCGCGACCGAATCCTCGAGAAGTGGCGGGATCGCGTCGAGAGCGGCGACGTATTCGACGCGCGCGCAGGACTCACGAATGCGTCGGCACAGCAGGTCGACGTTGACGCCAGGGATGGGCACCTCGCCAGCGGTATAGAGCTCGGTGACGATCACGCGGTCGGCGTCCTGGAACGCCCGCGCGTAGTCGTCCTGCAGGTAGTGAATCATCGTGAAACGGTAGGGTTTGAAGACCGCCACTACCTCGCCCTCGGCCTGCGCCCTGGCTGCTTCGAGGACGCGCAGGATACCGGTCGGGTGGCTGATGTAGTCCTTGACGACCTCGATACCAGCCGCGTCGACCAGCGTGAAGCGGTTCTCAAGGCCGGTGAACACGGGCAGAGCCGCGGCCATGGTCGCAAACGGTACACCCAGCGCGTCGCATGTCGCGATGGCGGCGAGGACGTTGGCCGCGTTGTAGGCGCCGGGCAGGGCGACCTCGACGCGGCCCAGCGCGGCGGCGCCACCGCGCGTTACTGCGAAGCTGCCGCTCATGCGGCGGGCCTGCAGGTCTTCGCCGCGCACGTCCGCCGGCTGTTCGAAACCGAAGGTCAGCATGCGCACTCCGCGCTCTGCCAGCGGCGCGAGGTGCGGCAAGATGCGACGCACGCCGGCGTCATCGGCGTTGAGGATCGCCAGGCGCAGGCGTGGGTTGTCGAGGAAGAACGCGCACACGGCTGCCTGCAGGGTCTCCCAGTCGGGGTAGTAGTTCAGGTGGTCCAGTTCGAGGTTGTTGAGCACCGCCACCTCGGGGTGGACGTTGACCAGCGAGCCATCGGACTCGTCGACTTCGGCCACAAACCAGCCGTCGCCATCGCGGCTGTTGTCGCCGAAATTTTCGAGCAGGCCGCCGATCATGTAGCCGGGTGCGCGACCGTCGGCCTCCAGCAGCCAGGTGATCGCGGCGCTCACCGTCCCCTTTCCGTGCGTGCCGATGACGCCGATCGCGTGGCGGTCCTCCAGGAGCGCTGCGAGGACGCGCGACCGATGCACGATCGGCAGGTCGCGCTCGCGTGCGGCCACCAGCTCCGGGTTGGTCGCGGGGATCGCCGTCGAGACGACCACTGTGTCGACGCCGTCGAGATGACTGGCGTTGTGGCCGATGTGGACTTGGATTCCGAGCGCTTCGAGGGCGTGGGTGAGCTGGGAGGCGCGTACGTCCGAACCCTGAACGCGACAGCCTCGTGCGTGCAGGACTCGAGCGACGGCCGACACGCCGATGCCGCCAATGCCGATGAGGTGCCAGGTGCCCTGCGTCACGTCGAGCGGAACTTGATTGGAGCGATCCACACGAGCCTCCTGGAGCGGGCGGGTCACCGTTTGCTCGATGCGCGCCCGGGGCTCAGCGTTGTAGCAGCCGTCCGGCTGCCTGTCGAACCCGGCGATCGGGATGCTGCTCGGCGATCGACCGCAGCTCGGCGCGCGCCTCGGCTAGCTCCAGATCGGCGAGCGCTTGCAGAATCGACGCGGTCACCTCAGCGCCGGCCGCCATCATCACAGACCGCATCACTGCGACGCTCTCGGCCGTGCCGATCCGACCGAGCGCTGCGATCGCCACGACTGCGACCTCCGCGCGGCTCTCGCGCGCCGCCGCGTGCACTTGTTTCAGCTGGTCGCCGCCACCCCGTTCGCCGACCTCGCGCAACGCGGCCACACGCTGCCAGGTTGTCTGGCTCTCGAGGAGCCCGCCGATCTGCGCGTCACTCTGCGGGCGAATCCAGACCTGACCGAGCGCGTCGGCTGCGGCAAGAGCTGCTGCACGCACCAGCCGAGCCTCCACGAAGGCGACCCCGGCGGCAGCGGAGCGACTCGTGAATGGAAAACTGGCGGCGAAGACGCGCATGCCCACGTCCGGTGCCTCGGTCGCCTTTGCGCGCTCGACCTGCACTGTGACCTCAAGGGCGAGAGTTCCCGCCGCGAGCTGGGCGCGTGCGGGTTGCGGCGCGCCATCCGCGTCGAGCAACACGAATCGCGGCTTGACCCAGACACCAACCCGCTCGTCGTGGGCGACCCGGCGCACACACGATCCGCCCTTGGTGGCATCTGGGCGACTCGGTTGCCGCGCGGCGTCCACCGCGGCGACGACCTCAAGCCCGGCGAGGGCCGCTGCGATGGCCGAACGCAGCGTCGAGGTCGCCGGTGTCGGCAGCCCGATCGTCGGACTCTCGGCGGGCTCGACCACGAGGTGTTCGACACAGAACCGGGATGCGTCCGCCACCGCGCTCTCGTGGCCACTCCGTGTCGCCGCGACAGACGCGCTGGCGTTGGCCGCCTTCGCTGCGTTCGCGCCGGTCGACCGCTGCCGACAGCCCGTCGCGAGAAGGACCAGCACGAAGATCAGAGCCGTCACCAGGGTCACTTCGCTGCGCCACG
>CALGHC010000035.1 GCA_937915965.1 uncultured Myxococcales bacterium | reverse complement strand
CAGCAGGGCGAAGAGGACCATCACGATCACCGCGGTGCGGTCGCGCAGGAGCATGGCCAGCTCAAGTCGGATCAGGGACAACCGCATCAGACCACCCTCATGCGGCGCGCCGCCCAGGCGCCCAAGAACAAGGCGAAGACGCACCAGCCCAGGCATACCACGAGGGCTGGCGCCTGGGTTCTGAGGACTGCGTTGGTCCCGGGTGGGGTCCAGGTCAGGGGCGCGGCCTCGGCCCAGACCGCCTCGCCGGCCTTGTAATCCCACCCCGCGGCGCCCGATCGCTCGGCGAACACCGTATTGAGTTGATCGACCAGGGCCTGCCGATAGGCCTCTGCCGCGCGGCCAAAGTCGCGGTGGTGATCTGCGTCAGTCCCGCTGAGTCCCGCGGACACCGCCCGCACGGCGACGTAGGGGCTCAGCCAGGCGAGCCAGCGGGCGACACCCTCCCGGCGCGAGAGGCCGGCCTCCAGCTCTTCGAAGTGGTACGCAATGACCTCGTTCTCGAAAGCGGCCTCTGCCTGTAGCTCCAGAGCCCCCAGGAGACCCTCATCCATGAACGCCGCGGCGTCCACATAGCCCGCCGCCGCGAGCTTCTCGCCCGTCAACGTCTCCACTCGCTCGTCGCGCGGCGGCCCGCTGGGGAGCCCATTCTTCAACGAGGTAGCGAGGCCGGCCGCGAAGCTGTCGCGATCGACCACGGGGACGGCGATGGCGGCGAGGTCGTAGACCAGCCTCGGCCCCACCAGCCCGACGCCCCCCCAAAGCGCCAGCAGGGTGACCAGGGCTGCGCGCGAGCTGCGGGCCAGGGCGGAGACCGCGAGGGTGAGGGCGACCCAGGTCAGGAGCCAGACCGCGTGCACAGCGACAAGCCAGCAGAGGCGGTCCGCGGGCGCGTCGCGGGCGAAGGCCCATACGGTGCCCGCCCCCGCCGGGATGGCCGCGAGCGATACGACTGCAAGGAATCCCAGTGTTTTTCCGGCGAAGAGGCGCCCGCTGGCGACCCCCTGCGCGGCGAGCTGGCGCAACGTGCCCAGCTCGCGCTCTCTGGTCCAGACGCCGAAGCCGAGGCCGATGATGACCAGTGGAAGCAACAACTGCAGCACCGTCGCGGGGCTCAGCGCGACGAACCGGTCCAACGCTGTGGCGTCGGCGGCGGCGGCGTCGCTGGCGAATTGGCGCCGGTGGGCTTCAATCTTGAGCGTGACGCCGAGCCAGGGTGTGGCGCCCGGATCGAAGGCCTCCAACGCGCCCAAGGGCTTGAAGACGTGGGTGCCGTAGTGAACGGCGGCGTGGGGATTCTTGTCGCCCTGCCCGACCCACTGGCGGCGGGCCGCCTTCTCGGCGTCGGCGCGCTCGACCGCGGCCGCGTTTGCACGCACGTGGCCGCTGCTGATGGCGGCAGCCAACAGGACCCCGAGGGCCAGCGCCGCGATCGGCAGGCGCCCGTCGCGGGCGACGCCGCGGAGCTCATTGACAGTCAGGGTCCGGATCACGAGTCGACTCCCGAGCGGTCAAGGTAGAGGCGTTCAAGGCCGGCGAGATCCAGGTCTGCCGTTGCTTCGAGGGCGACCAGTGAGCCGCGTTTCATGATGCCGATGCGGTCGCCCACGTCGTGGGCGCGAAACAGACTGTGGGTGGTCATGAGGACGCCGACCCCGCGGTCGCGAAGCTGGCGCAGCAGATCGCAGAAGGAGGACGCAGCCGCGGGATCCAGTCCGCTCATCGGCTCGTCGAGGAGAAGCGCTTCGGCGGCCTTGGCCAGGGCCATGGCGATGCCGACCTTCTGACGCATCCCCTTGGAGTAGGCCTCGACCCGACGGTCTGCGGCGTCCGCCTGCAGACCTGCGTCCGCCAGCCAGGCGATCAGTTCACTGCGCGACGGCGTCGGCCGGCCGGCCAGGCAGGTGAAAAACGAGAGGTTCTCCACGCCGGAGAGGTGTGGATAGAGCCGCACGTTCTCGGGGATGTAGGCGACGCGGCGGCGGGCGGCGACGACATCGTCGGCTACGGCCTGACCGTTGACCATCGCGGCCCCGGCGGTAGGCGTGAGGAAGCCAAGGAACAGCTGGATGGTCGTGGTCTTGCCGGCGCCGTTTGCACCCAACAGGCAGAGGATCTCGCCCGGAAACACGCTGAGATCAAGGCAGTCCACCGCGATTTGGTCGCCGAAGCGTTTGCTGAGGGATCGGGCTTGCAAGGCCGCGGTTGGCTTCACGGTCGGCTTGGCGGGCGACGGGTCGAGTGGGTTCATCGGCACCTCCGGCAAGACGCCCCACGGACGAGGGCAGGCGGCAGTCAATCCAAGTCAGATCGGGGAGTCAACCTACCGCGTCGCCACGGGCGGTCGAACGAAGCTGCGCGCGCGCACAACAGGGCGCGGTTCACAATCCTGGCTCAGCAGCCGCGCCCGTGATCGGCAGCCGTTCGCGTCTCTCTTCTTGGGGGTCGGGGCTCGACCCCCAGCGGCAAGAAGCGTGGTTCTTGCCGCTTCCCCATTGCGTGGCGGCGTTCGCCGCCTGAGACCCGGAATTGGGAACCGCCCCCTGCACAACAGCGTCGCCTGGGCACGGATGCCCGCCCGTGTTATCTGCCCTGACCTGGCACAACTGGAGCCCTGGCCATGACACGCGCACTGATCTTCGCAACGATGCTCAGCCTCTTTTGGCTCGTCCCGTTCCTGCCCCGCGCAGCCCATGCCCAGCCTCACGATGGCGGTCAGGGCCACTCCGACGGGCCCGAAGGCCACCACGGGAGCGCTTGGGAGGTCGGATTCGCCCTCGGCGCCGTCTCTCTGGTCCTGGAGGACGAGCTCGCCTTTGGCGCCCACGCTCACGTGACGCGCAGCGTGCCGGGGTGGCAGCGCCTGCGGCTGGGCTTGGGTCTCGAGAGCGTGCTCGATGAACACGGTCACCTCAACGCGGCGTTGGTCGTAAACGTGCACGTTATCGCGGGACTTAGCGTCAGCGTCGCGCCGGGGGTGCTGGTGTTGAGGGAAGATCACGGCGGCTGGGGGACGAGGTTTTCGTCGCATTTTGAGGCACTCTACGATTTCGACCTCGGCCCCCTGCATGTCGGACCCATGCTCGAGTACTCCTACGCCAGCGTCGACCAGCACCTGATGCTTGGGCTGCACATGGGCTTTGAGCTGTAGGTTGGACGACCAAGGCATCTCGTTCACCTCGGCTCACGTGGCTCGCTCCGCAGCGCCAGATTCTGCAGCGCCAGATTCTGGAGCGCCGCGGCCGCCTTGAGGTGACTCTTCTTCTGGCGCAAACCGAAGAGCTCATCCCACTCGACGACGAGCTGACCGCCGCTGTCCTCTTGCCGATCGCGGAATTCGGCCAACACATCCAGACAGGCGTGGTCGATGAACTCCAGCTCGTCAAAGTGAACGTGCACCTCCGTGCCGGGCTCCACCTCAGCGAGCACATCCTGCAACTTCGGCAGCCCCAGGAATGTGGCTGACCCGTGCAAGTGAAGTTCAACGCGGTCGCCGCTTCGCTCCAACTCGAAGTGGGCGTGACTCATCTGATAGGTGAGCCTGAGCGCCGACAGGATCAGGCCGATGACGATGCCGGTGAGCAGGTCGACAGCCACAATGCCGACGCATGTGGCCGCGAAGATCAAGACGACCGGCAGACCGAAGCGGGCGAGAGATCTAACGGCAGCGGGGTTGATAAGCTTGAAGCCTACATGCACCAGGACGGCCGCGAGGCTCGAAGTCGGTACGAACGCGAGCATCTCAGGCAGCCAGATGACGAAGATCGCGATCCAGATCGCGTGAATGATGGCCGACCATCGCGAGCTGGCGCCGGCGTCGACGTTGGCGGTTGAACGCGAGATGACGCCAGTCAGCGGGAGCACCCCCAAAAGACCGCAGATTCCATTGGCGATGCCCTGGGCAGACAGCTCGCGGTCGTAGTTGGTCCGACCTCTGTTGTGCATACGTGCGACGGCCGACGCGCAGAGCAGCGTCTCGGCGCTGGCTACGAACGCGAGGGCGACGCCGGCAAGGAGCACTCCCCCGTCCAGGACCAAAGCGAGGCTCTCTGAGGTGGGCAGCGTGATCAACGAGAGCAGGTCTGTGGGCACGGCCACATACCGCAACGGCAGCGACAGGGCTGCCGCCGTGGCGATGCCGAACGCGACGCCCACCAGCGGCGCCGGGACCACCTTGAGCGCTCTTGGCCTGAACCGCTGCCAGCCGACGATCACGGCGAGGGTGCCGACGCCGAGAAGGCCAGCCACCACGCTTCTGGCGTCGGTGAAGCCGGCAACCCTGTCCGCAAACGCCGTCGGAATCGCGAGGATGTTCTTCAAACCACTCGCGCGAATCTGTCCGTCAATCATGACATGGCACTGGCCGCCAATGATCAAAACACCGATTCCGCTGAGCATGCCCCGGATGACCGCCGGCGAGACCGCCTGGAATTGGCGACCGATCTTCAGGATTCCAGCGAGGAGCTGCACCGCCCCGGCGATGACCACAATGACGCCCATGGCCGCCACACCGTGTTCTTGATGCATCTGGTAGACCAGGACTGTCAGTCCCGCCGATGGGCCGCTGATCTGCAGCGGCGCGCCACCGAGTGCGCCAACGACCAGGCCGCCGACGATGGCCGTAACCAAGCCCACCGCTGGCGGTACACCTGAGGCGATGGCGATGCCCATGGAAAGGGGCAGCGCGATGAGGAAGACGACAAACGAGGGCGCGATATTGGTCTTCACCGGTGTCCTTTGCGGAGCCTCGTCGGGCGACGCGGAGAGGCCATGCATTAGACGGCTGCGCGAATGTTCCGTCTATCTGATTATTTCGCATCAATCATCAGCAAAAAACTGATTGTCAGTCCTCTCGCCGACTGTTGGCCCAGCTTCTGTCAAAGTGGCCATCTCGGCGAACTGGAGACGAAGCTCTCGGGGGAGCGGCGCAGCAAATCCGAGTCCGGCGGCGACGGCACGGACACGTGACACGTGGCAGCTGCGCACCAACGCCGACGGTGAGCTGGTCTGCCCTGCGGCGCCCTAGTTCGACGTACTTTCGGATAGTCGAACTAGCGCTCGCTACCGTGTGCCGGGAAGCACGTGCCGCCGCGCGCGCGCCAACGCCGTCCACGCGACGAGTTGCTGGTAGCGGCTGCGCCCCAGACCCGGGAAGACGTAGCGCCAGGCGCGGCTGCCATGGGCGTCGGCGAGACCGATCCAGACCGTGCCGACCGGCTTGTCGGCGCTGCCGCCGCCGGGTCCAGCGATGCCGGTGGTCGAGACCGCCAGGGTCGCGCCGGTTCGCTGCAGTGCGCCCTCGGCCATGGCCCGAGCCACCGCCTCGCTGACCGCCCCGTGGCTCTCAAGCAGGTCAGACGAAACGCCGACCAGGTCGCGCTTGGCAGAGTCCGCATAGGTGACGAAGCCGCCGACAAAGACCTCGCTGGCACCTGGCGCCTCGGTCAGCAAGGCGCCGACGCCACCACCCGTGCACGACTCCGCGCACGCGAGGCGCACATCGGCGGCGCGCAGGACCCGCAGTACGGCCGCTGGCCAGGTCTCCGACTGCGACTCGCTGTAGATGCGCGGGCCGAGGTCAGCCCGAACGGCGGCGACGAAGGCCAGTCGTGACGGCGGGATCACCGCGACCGACGGGTTCGACGGGCTCGCCGGGCTCGCCGCGTCGGCGCGGGCGCTGATCATCAAACGAATGTCGGGAAAGCGCGGCAGCGAGCGCACGACCACGTCGGCGTAGCCGGGCAGAGCGGCGAGGCGCTCTTGCAGCGCGCTCTCGGTGATACCGAAGACGCGCAGACAGGACTCTTCGACGGCTTGTGCGTCGACCCCCGCGGTGGCCAGCAGCTCGCCGAGGTGGTCGCGGATCATGCCAGCGAACTCGCGCGGCACGCCGGGAAAGCAAGCGACGCGGCCGGCGCCGATCGGCAACTCAAAGCCAGGTGCCGTGCCGTGGCTGTTGGCCAGGACCGTCGCGCCGGCGGGGAAGAGGGCCTGGC
>CALGHC010000034.1 GCA_937915965.1 uncultured Myxococcales bacterium | reverse complement strand
TCGGGACCGTCTCGCTCGGGACCGTCTCGCTCGGGACCGTCTCGCTCGGGACCGTGTCAGCCGGCCGGGCCGCCGACAAGCTCGGCTGTCCGCCTTCGTGGTTGATCAGCCAGCGCTTGCGCTGCACGCCGAGCGCGAAGCCGCCCAGGCCGTCCTGGGCGACGACGCGGTGGCAGGGCACAAAAATCGGCACGGGATTCGCTCCCATCACCTGGCCGATCGCCTGTGCGCCGCCGGGCCGACCGACCGCGGCAGCGAGGTCGCCGTAGGTCGTTGTCGCGCCGAATTCGACCTTGCGCAGGGCGTTGAGCACTTCTTGTTGGAACTCCGTCATGCCACGCAGGTCGACTGCCCGCACGCCGATCGCGTCGCCGGCCGCGGCCACGGCTGAAAAATACGCTGACAGCGTCTCCTCGGCCGGGGTCGCCTCGCCGCTGGTCGCGACCAGACGGCCGCCCCGGCGCGCGATCGCCGCAGCGAGGTCATCGGCGTCCAAGCCAAAGTCGAGCGCGAACACTCCCTGGTCGGAGAGGCACAGCGCGGCGGGTCCGATCGGTGTCGTGACGATCCGCATGGTCACTTCGATGGCAGCTGGTCTGGTCATTCGTCGCCCTCGCCGGCAGGGGGTGCTTGGGGAGCGGGGCTTCGCAGGCGCGCCTGGGTCTGGCGCACCATCTGACGCACCTTGAGGTTCTTCGGGTCGAGCTTCATCGCCGTGCGGGCATACTCGAACGCCTTGGCAGGGTCGGTCGCCGCGGCGGCGAGGCGGGCCATGACGCGTGCCTGCGTCGACGGGTCACTCGACCCCGATTCGCCGTGACGGTGCGTCGGTCCGGTCACCGCCCTCGGCACGACGAGCGCGCTGCTGAGGCGCTGGTGCATGGCGCGCGCCGTCTGCGGCCGGTCGCCCGGGTCCTTGGCGAGCGCGTCCATCAGCGCCGCGACAAACGCGTCGCCAAGGCGGATCGACGTCAGCGTGCGCGGGTCGGCTGGCTCGGCCTTGATCTGTTGCTGCATGATCAGCATCGGCTCGCGGCCCTCAAACGGCGGTCGGCACGTCACGCACGCGTACAGCATGCAGCCCAGACCATAGAGGTCGCCGCGCGCGTCGACGTCCTGGCCGCGGCACTGTTCGGGGCTCATGTAGGCCGGCGCGCCGGGAATGGTCCCCTGCGTCAGCATCGAGTTGATCGTGCGCGCGAGCCCGAAATCGAGGACCTTGACGAGATCGTCGCCTTGCGGCGTGCGGCACAGCATGACGTTGCCGGGCTTGAGATCGCGGTGCACCAACCCTTGGTCGTGGGCCGCGGTGAGGGCGTCGAGGATCGGCAGCGCGATGCCGATCGCTTCGCCCTGGCTCATCGGTCGCTCGTCGATCAGGCGCTGCTGCAGCTCTCGCTCCAGGGTGTGGCCAACCAACCTCTCCATCGCGAGGAAGAACGCGCCGCCGCCGTCGTCCTGGCCGACGTCGAAGACCCGCACGACGTGGGCGTGGCTGAGGCCCGCCGTCACACGTGCCTCGCGGAACAGGCGCTGCACGGCGATCATGCCGCTCTTGGTGCTCGGGTCGGCCGCGAGCAGCTTGACGGCGACCGGCTGGCCCGTGCCGACGTGCTCGGTCGCGAAGACGATGGCGGCGGCGCCCTTGCCGATGGGTTCGACGATCCGGTAGCGGCCGCCGATGACGTCGTCACGCACGTAGTCGCGCAGTCGCTTGCTGGGGGGCTCGGCGACGACGGTCTGGCTGCGGTCGAGCGCGCAGAATCGCTGGGTGGTGCGCGCTGCGCAGGTTGGACAGGTACGTTCCTGCAGCATTTCGTGCCTTGTCGTCATGTCTGCTTGTCCGTGCGGCGCTTGGCCCGATGGTTCGCGACACGCCCGATAATGCCGCCGCCGGCGGCGCCGGTCGACCCCCCCATTCCCCGTTTGTCCCCCCTCGCCAGCGCGTTCTGCCGATGCTACAACGCGACCGTCATGGATGTACTCGACACCCACATCGATCCCCGTTCTGACACCTTCGCGGTCAATCAGGCACACCATCGAACGCTGCGTGATGCGCTGCGCGCTCACATCGTCGTCGCTCGTCAGGGCGGCAGCGAGACGGCCCGCACCCGCCACACCGATCGCGGCGCCTTGCTGGTGCGAGACCGCATCGACCTGCTGATCGATCCGGGCAGCCCGTTCCTTGAGCTGTCGCCGCTCGCCGCCTTCGAGATGTATGGCGGCGTCGCTCCGGCCGCCGGCGTCGTGACCGGCGTCGGTCGCGTCTCGGGTCGCGAGTGCATGATCATCGCCAACGACGCGACGGTGAAGGGTGGCTCGTACCTGCCGCTGACGGTCAAGAAGCACCTGCGGG
>CALGHC010000033.1 GCA_937915965.1 uncultured Myxococcales bacterium | reverse complement strand
GCTGCGGCCAGACGCCCTCGCCGGCGCGGCCTTGCACGACGAGCCTGGCGTCCACCGAAACCCCGGCGGCGTCGACGTCAACGCCCCCTACCTGCGTATGCGTCTCGCCGGCGATCGCCAGCTGATCTTCGACGCGCAAGGCGACGCTCCGCACGGCTGGGATGCCGTGCGCGCGGTGATCGAGTCGGCCGCGGCCGCCTAGGGCACCGGTGGCGCCGCCCCTACCGATGGAATGACCACCGGCTCGCTTGGCGCCGGCAGCCCATAGCGGTGCTCGAGGGCTGCCCAAATGGCGGCCGCGGCGATGGCGCCGACGGCGCCGGCGCTGAACATGGCGCTGTCGCCCGCCCGGTCGCCGATGGCGCCATAGACCGGCGGCAGCGCGACGGTCGCGACCTCCCACAGCGCGGTGAAGGCGGCGATGGCCGTGCCGCGCAGCTGATCGGGCGAGCGCGCGACCACTTGGGCTGCCAGGACCGGGAAGCACATGCCGTGGCCGAGGCCGCCGAGCGCGCCAGCGACCAGAAAGGCGGTTTCGTTGGTCGCGGCGGCGACCACCAGCGCCGCGGCGATCTGGGCCGCGAGCGCCGGCGCGATCAGGTTGGCCGGGCCGATGCGATCGGGCAGCCGTGCGCCAAGCAGCCGCACGCCGATGGCGCCGAATCCGTACGAGAGCCAGAAGATGGCGGGTCGCTCGATGCCGCGCGCCGCAGCCGTCACCGCCACGAAGTTCATGAACAAGACGACGATGCCCGCGAACAGGACAGTCGCCAGCCAGACCGGCCAGAGCGCGGGCCGTCGCAGCGCCTTCCAGGCCGCGCGAGGCGACAGCACGCCTCCATCCGTGCGCTGGCGGATCTCCGACACCGTCGCCAGAGGCAGGAGCGAGAGCAGCACCACCAGGGCCATCGCCGGCAGGAAATAGACCAGCGCGGCCGGCTCGACGCCCAGCTCGCCCGCGAATGGCCCGACAAAGAGGGGCACGATCCCTGAGACGCCAAAGAGCGCCAGCCCCTCGGTTCGTCGCCGGGCCGGGATGATGTCGGCGGCGAAGGCGAAGTAGCCAGAGAAGAGCGCGGCCATGCCCGCACCGCAGATCAAGCGCGAGGCCCACAGCAGCGGGCCGATGCGGTCGACGCCGATCAGCATGGCCATCCCCAGCGCGGTCAGGACGGTGCCGACGATCAAGGTGGGCTTGCGGCCGATGCCGTCGAGCGCCCAGGCGACGATGGGCCGCACCACCAGGCCGGCGATGCCCGCTGACGCCATGATCAGGCCGATCTGGGTGCGGCTGGCGCCGAGCTCGACGCCCAGAAAGAGCGGCAGCAGCAGCAGCGACGACCAGCCGAGCCCCTGGAGGAAGTGCGCGCCCATCAGCGTCGCGAAGCCGCGGGTCAGCAGCGGCGGTTCGGCGCCGGCACGAGGCGGCATAGAAGAGGCACGAGGCGGCATGGAAGAGGCACTCGGCGGCATGGCGGTGCGGACTCGGGCGCCGACGGTGGTGTGGCGTGGGGCGTAGCGTGTGCCAGCCTAGGGGGCGGCGCAAGACGGCGCGACGACCCCGATCCACCGCTTCTGGCGCAACTCTTCGTTGTTGCGTCGGTTCGCTCCCTGCGGCGTACACAAGTACGCCTGAGTCGCTCACCTCCTGTACGCCTTGATTTGCATCCAGAATCGGCGGCCGGGGAGCCGGGGAGAATTCGGGTGGTGGATCCTGGGAGCGCCGCGCGGTTGTCGCCGCCCACCGGGCCGCGCGATACTGTTCGCCGGCCCGACGCGACCCGACCCGACCCGACCCGACCCGACCCGACCCGACCCGACCCGCGGCTGGCCGGCCGTCACCGGGTTCCTGGAGAGAACGTCATGTCTCATGCAACCGACGCCGACACGCCGAACGTCGGCCTGATCTTCTTGTGCGTCGCCAACTCGGCGCGGTCTCAGATGGCTGAAGGGCTCGCTCGCGCCTTCTTTGGCGACACTGTCCGCGTCCAGTCGGCTGGCTCGTCGCCTTCGCGGGTTCACCCCCTGGCGATCCGCGTCATGGCTGAGCTGGGCATCGACATCAGCCAACAGGCGTCAAAGTCGGTCGACGCGATCGATCCCGCCGGCGTCGACGTCGTCGTCACGCTGTGCGCCGAGGAGGTCTGCCCGGCGTTCCTCGGTCGCGCGCGGCGCCTGCACTGGCCCCTCGCCGACCCGGACCGCAGAGAAGAAACCTTGAGCGACGCCGAGCGGATGGATCACTTCCGCGTCGCTCGCGACGAGATCCGACGACGGGTCGCGCTCCTGGCGCTCTAGTCAGGGTCCGTCGTCGCTAGCGACTGGCACTGCCCCCGCGCCCGCCCCTTCACCGCTTATCACTTGACCTGCCACGGCGATCGCGCCCATCGTGCCCGCAATTGGGTGCCGCATCGCCGCGCCCGGGAGGTTGTCATGGTCCGAACTCTTTCTCGTCTCCAGGCCGCCCTCGCGTTCGCCGCGGTCGTTGTGCTGATGGCGCCGGGTGCCGCCGTCGCGCAGACGCCGATGCTGGGCGAACCCCTGCTTGAGACGCCCATCCATCCCCTTCCCAAGACCATGACCTTCGAGGACTACGTCGACGCCAACCGGCGGATCACGATGGGGCTGCTCTACAGCCCGATCCCCGGTGGGCTGCATTTCTACGGTGGAGAACGCAGCACGGGCTGGACCCTGGTCGCCGTCGTCGGTGGCGGCGTCGCCTCGATCGTGCTGGGCGCGATCGCCGCAGAGAAGGACGGCTCGTGGTCAGAGACCTCCTACGAGACCGTCGACATCGGCGAGACGCGCTACGCCAAGGTGCCGATCGCCACGGTCGACAAGGAGCTCGGCGGCGAAACCAGCTATCGGCTCACTGCCCTCGACCGCAACCCTGGCGGCGGCGCGGTCGCTCTGATGGTGGTCGGCGTGGGCGCCATCGTTGGTGCCTATGTCTACGACTTCTTCGATGGAATCGCGGTGATCGAGGCGAAGCGCGACCGGGCCCGCTACAAGTACGGCCTGCTCGCTGGCGGTCACGTCACGCTCGCGCCGGTCGTCGACGCCGACGGCGGCCGGGGCCTGGCGATGAACATGCGGTTCTGAACGGGCCGCGAACGGGCCGCGAACGGGCCGCGACCGGGCTCGCTATTCGATCTCCTGCTCTTTGGTGTTGATCGCGACATCCTCGACGCCCTGCAGGCGCACGAGGTCGATGACGCGCACGACGCTGCCGTGGGTCACGCGGCGGTCGGCGCTGAGCACCGCTTGGACCTCCTTGCGCTCCTTCACCGCCGCCTGGACCTGCACAATCAGCGCCGATTCGGTCGTCTCCGTGCCATTGAGAAAGAGCTGACCGTCCTTGCTGATGACGATCGACAGGGGCCGCGTCGGCTCCTTCTCGGCGCTCGCCGCCTTGGGCAGGTCGACCTCGATGGCCGGATGCCGGATGCGGTCCGTGACCGCCTCGCTGGTCAGCATGAAGATGATCAACAGCACCAGCATGATGTCGACAAGCGGCGTGACGTTGATGTCTGCGATGATGTCGTCGTCGTCGCTGATCTTGCCAGCCATGGAGCCTCCCGGTTCGTCGGCGCGACCTGCTGCCGGTCGCTTCCGTCGACTGTCGCGCGCTGATCAGCGTTCTGCTGGCGCCGTCGCGGCGTCGTCGCGGGCGCTGTCGTCGCGGGCGTTGTCGTCGCGGGTCTTGAGCCAGGCGAGCAGCATCGAGGCCAACGCCTCGGTGTTTTGCATGGTGACCTTCACCCGGCCCTTGAGCTGGTTGTAGGCGATGACCGCGGGGATCGCGACGAGCAGGCCGACCGCGGTAGCGACCAGCGCCTCCGAGATGCTGCCCATGATCGCCTGGGCGCGGTTGGCGCCCTCCGCTGCTGCCATCGACATCTCCAGGTCAGCGAAGGCGCCCATGATGCCGATGACCGTGCCGAGCAGGCCGATGAAGGGGGCGTTGGCGCCGAGGGAGCCGAGAAAGCCGAGATAGCGCTCGTAGCGCTGCCGTTCAAGGGACTCGCGGGCCTGCATGATGTCGCCCACCGCTGACGCGCCGCGGTGCATCTGCTCGACGCCGGCGGAGACGACCGTTGCGGCCATGCCACTGTACGGTTGCAGGATGGCGAGGGCTTCGTCGCGCCCTTGGTCGAGCGCCGTCAGCAAGCGACCTTGCAGCTCGATCACCGGCACGAAGTTGCGGCGCAGGAAGAGGATCCTCTCGATGACGACGGCCACCGAGAGGACCGACAGCCCCAACAGCAAATAGAGGATCCAGGCAGCGCCAAGCTGATCGAGCAGGCCTGCGAGTTGTTCGACGATCATGGTGCTTCCACTCGGGCGACGGAGGGCCGGGGGGGGAGGTGTGCATCGGGCGCGATGCGGGAGACGGCGGCGATCGGGACGGCCAATCGACCGCGCGGCAGCGTCCGGTGTCGGTGGCTGGCTGTCAAGCTTGGCGCCGCGTCGCGACCCGGCGCGAGGCTTCGTTGCCGCGATCGGTTGCGTTGGTGAAGGGCGGTCGCTAGCGAAGTGCAGTCGTTAGCGAACGAAGATCAGGATGCCCATGATGGGCTTGTCGACCAGCCCGCCGTCGATCTCGCCGCCGTCTGCGCGCCACGGCCGCAGGGATACGCCGTCTGGCCAGCCGTGCCACACCGCGCCATCGTCGCCCTGCCGCTCACAAAGACCGAACGCGCCCGTTCCGAAGTCTCCAGCAGTTCCCGGCTGCGTCTGAACGCACCAGGCCTCGTCGACCAGCTGCCCCGGATTGTACGCCTCGGTGCTGCCAGCGAGTCCGGCGAGTCGCAGCCAGGTCCACAGCAGCTTGCTCCCGGCCCAGGCAGCGAGAGCGGCGTTCGGCGGCGAGTCTGCGACCAGTTTCATCGAAGTCGGTGACTCGCGACAGGCGATGTTCGCTCCCGCGGCGTCCGTCAGACAGATTCGCAGGTAGGCGGCACCGGTCGTCTGGAACGCGGCGATGGCGCCCACCGGCAGCAAAGCGTTCGCGGTGGGAGATGGCTCGCGGTCGACGACCTTTGCGACGCCGCTCCACTTGCCGTCGCCATCGAACGCCCACCCGCTGATCACCATGGCTGGGTCGTCGGGCAGATCGTTGCCGGGGCCGTCGCGCAGGTGGCCGGCGAGCATCCAGCCGCCCTCGGTCATGTCGCAGTACAGCTGCAGGGGCGCGATCGGGCCGGCGCCATCGGGGTCGATGTTGTACAGGCCGTTATTCAGCTTGTCGTTGGACCACTTTGCCGCCATGCAGTGGGGGAAGGGCTTC
>CALGHC010000032.1 GCA_937915965.1 uncultured Myxococcales bacterium | reverse complement strand
GACCGGCTGCTCAGCCGGCGGCGCCGGCGGGTCGGCCAGCCCGAGCGCCCCGGCGGCCGCGACGCTTTTGTTGCTGCTGATCGGTCTGAGCGCCCTCTTCGTGCGGCAAGCTGGACCCGCACGGCTGCCACGGCTGCCACGGCTGGCACGGCAAGCTCGGATCAGGGCAGACGACGGCTAGCTCGGACCAGGGCAGGCGACGGCAGGACGAGGCAGACTACGGCAGGACGAGCTCGGCGATGGACCGCGACACCCGGCTCTCGCCTGGCGGCGCCCCCTGCAGACTGACGACCAGGGCGGCGGTCGCGGCGGGCGGGAAGAGCGCCTCGACGAATGGCCGATAGACGCCAACATCCCATTTGACGCTGGCGTCGGCGACCATCAGATCGACGTGCCAGGACACAGCACCGTCGACCAGCCCGGCGAGCGGCCAGAAGAGCGCCACTGGCCCGGTGGTCTTGATCGTCTCGGCCTGCGCGATGACCACGCCAGCCACCGAGAGGGTCTCGACCCCAACGACGTCGCCCACAGCCGAGGGTACATCAGCGTGACCAATCAGGCCGAAGCCGGCTGCGATGGGTCCGACGGTACAGGAGAGCGTGCCGTCGTGTGGCTTGTTGAGATCGAGGGCGGGGTGCAGCAACTGCCGCTGGTAGATGCCGGCCTTGCCGCTGTACCAGGCGGTCGGTAGCGCCCACAACGCGACCTTGTCGGCGTAGGCGATACCGCCCTTTGCTGCGGCGAGCACGTCGATGGCTGCGGCCAGACTCCAGTCGAGGCGGCGAATCTGGTCGAGGCCGTCGATGGGACAAGCGGACGCGACCACCAGGTCCCCGTTCTCGAGCAAGAAGACAGCGTCCTGCAGCTTGTCGCGGCCGACCACATAGGGCGGCACAGCCGCCGTCGCGTCCCCTTCGCCGCCGGCGTCCGCAACACCAACGGGCGGGTCGTCGCTGTGGTCCTCGACGTGGTAGCCCGCTGCGACCAGGGCCGCGGCAAAGGCAGGCAACAGCGCGACGTCGCCGGCGCCGGCGAGACGCACCGCGGACTCCCAGGCGCGCGGGCCGCTGCACAAGGTGGCGCGGCCGCCCTGGACGCTGTCAAAGCCCGGGCCGGCGTCGGTAACCGAGGCGCCGTCG
Organism: uncultured Myxococcales bacterium; assembly: GCA_937915965.1. Taxonomy (GTDB): domain Bacteria; phylum Myxococcota_A; class UBA9042; order UBA9042; family UBA9042; genus CALGHC01. The sequence goes on along the minus strand of CALGHC010000032.1, from coordinate 3,530 downwards.
GGTGCATCAACAGCGGACGAGACCGCGTCGGGATCGGCGGGCGACGCCGTGCTTGCGCCCGCGGGCGGCCCGCCACCGCCGCCGCAAGCCGTCCACATCAGCGCCACGCCGCAGACCGCGATGGCCCGACGGAAGGCGACACGGCACGGCACGGGGTAGGCGGAACGCGACGGCACGGGGAAGGCGGAACGCGACGGCGCGGGGAAGGCGGCGCAGCGATCTGTGGGCGCGTTGGTCATTTGGCCTCCATGGCGCGCAGGTGACCGCCGGCCTCGAACCACGCGGCGACCTGCGGCAACACCCTGCGCAAAGCGGCGGGATCCGCACGAAACAGGCAAAACGACTCCGCGAAGGACTCGGCGAGGTTGGTCTCGCCATAGGTCGTCGGGGCGCGCTCGCCGGCGAGCGCATCGTCGTAGGCCTCGAGCACGGGCCCGGGAGAGTCGGCGAGGCGCTCGACCTCTTTGGTGCTTGCCTCGACCGCGCGGCCGGCGGCTTCGAGGCGGGTTTGACGCTCAGCGATCGCCGCAGACAACGTGTTCGCCGCGGCACGGTCGCCGCGGTTGGCTGCCCGGTTGTGCCGCCCGACGAGGTCGTTGAAGGCGCCGACATCGCGATTGTAGTCGCTTACGATCGCTGCGTTGCGACAGCTCGCGCGGATCAGCGGCACCTTGTGCAAGGCATGGCCGAGCTCGTGCACCAAGGCGAGAGTCGCCGAAGGCATCGGCGCGTGTGGCGTACCCGCGAATTGGACGCGGTGGCCGAGAAAGGCGCGATCGAAGAACCGTACCTTCTGGTCACAGCCAACGCTGAGGTGGCGCGCGGCGAGCGGGGCCGCCGGGTCGCCCCGAGCACGCACAAAGGGCTGATTCGCCACCAGGGCACGTTCGGCAGGCGACAGGACGGCGAGAGCCCGGTCGAGAGCCAGCAACGAGATGCCATCCCAGCGGGCGCCGGCCTCCTCGAAGAGCGCGCCGGTGCCGTAGCGGAGGCGAAGCTGGCTCGGCGCGGGCGCGGCAGGCCACTGAAACGCCGAACCAACCTCGACAGCGATGACCCCATCGATCTCCCGCCACACGCTCACTGGACGCGTGCCACCGGAGCGAGTCGTCACCAGCAGATCGGCCTCGGCACCGCGACGCTCGTCGTCACACATCAGGTGGATCGCGTGCAGGACGTGCAGGGGCTGACGGTCGAGCTCGCCGTCGACGCGGACGCGGGACCGGTCGGCGCGTACTTCGTACACTGCCGCACCTGCGAGACAGTCGCGCGCGTGGCCGACCAGGGTCGTTCGCATCTCCTCGCCGACGGGTTGGTGGTTGAGGGCGGTCATCTCGTAGTAGGCCCGCGCACCGCCGCATGCCGGCACGACGGCGCACATCAGCGCGCAGACCAACCACCTCTGGCGGGACCGACGGTGCCCGGATCTTCTATCGCCGCCCATCGAGTTCATCGCTCCCCGCGTCACCATCGCGTCACCATCGCGCCACCATCGCGTCACCATCGCGTCACCATCGTGCCCAGGATAGCGCCGAATCACAGCGGGCGCATTCCCGCCTGACGCCTCGTTCTGCTATCGTCGGCGCCAACCCGCCGGGCCACCGGCCAGCGGGCTGCCCCTCGCCGTGACCAGCTGCACCTGCCTCGGAGTTCCAGACCATGCTCCCTGTCCGCTCTACCCTGTCGATCGCGCTGTGGCCCGCGCTGATCTTTGCGCCAACCTTCGCCCTGGCACAGCAGCCCACGGCCGAGCCGCCGGCACCACCACCAGCCGCCGCAGCAGCACCGGGGAATCCGGGCGCGAAAGACGTCGAGCCTGCGTTCGTCGACGACGACGGCTCCATCCGCCTCGTCGTCGCGCCAACCATGCAGCCGACGATCGAGAGGATGTTGCCCGAGGGCGACGCGACCGTCCTCGACGGGGCGGGCGCGATCGAGTCTGTGGCCTTGGGCGGCGAGGCGATCGAGGTGACGGTCGCCATGGGCGCAGCGAGGGCCGTCTTCGTCCTGAAGCCGCGCTACGGGTCCCCGGTCGATGGCCAACCGCAGCGCTTCGTCGTCGAGACCAAGGAATCCGCTGGCGGCGCAGCGGCTGGCGCGACCGCCGAGGCGACGGCAAAGGTCGGCGCCGCCCTGGTCGCCCGCCTGATCGCCAGCGAGGCCGAGTTCCACTGGCAAGAAGTCCGCGCCACCAACACCCTGCACGCACCCGATCCGGCTTGGGACGCGGATGTCCTGCGCGTCGAGACCCTGATCGCTGGCAGCCAACCCGCCGAGGGCATCGTCGCCCTCGACGCCCTGTGCACCAAGCAGCCCGCCGACAAGGCCGACGCATTCCAGGCCTGGGATCTCGGGCTGCTGCTGGTCCGGGCCGGCCGCGCGGACGACGCGCAGCCCTATTTCAAGCAGGTCATCGCCGTGCTCGATGGTGCCCGCCGCAAGGGGCCTGTGCCTTCGCCTGTGTGGGAGCGCGCCGCGGCCGCCCGCATCGCCCTGGGTGAAGAGGACGCCGCGAAACAGACGTTGGCGGACTGCGGCAGGCTGAAGCGCGGCGAGAAGAGCGTGTGCACCGCGTGGCAGGTCGGTCGACTTGCCGAGAGTCAGGGAGACCTGAAACGCGCGTCGGCCCGCTACGACGAGGCGCTCGGCGACGGCAGCGCCGCGCCGCTCGACCAGATCGTCGACCGCGCCGCGCTGGCGATGCGCACCGGCGAGGGCGACGCCGAGCTCCGCTGGGCCCGCCTGGCCTTCGAGCGTTTCCCCAAAGAGGCCGTTGCTCTCGAGACCGTCGCCAGCGCCGAGTTCCGCGGTGCTCATTTCGAGGCCGCCGTGCGCCACTACGACGCGCTCTTCCAACTGGCGCCGAACCACCCCGGCGTTCTAGCTCACCTCAGCGGCGCCTTCAACCGATTCGCCGGCGCCGCACGCATCGGCACAGGTGACGTCGCCGCCGTGCAGAGGCTGCGCAAGGAGATGGCGGACCGTGCCGCCCAAGGGGACATCGTCGGCCGCTTCGTTGAGGCCGTCGCGGCGTTCTACGACGGCCGTTTCGACGAAGCGGTCCCGGCATTCCAAGCGCTGGAGAAGGACGTCCCCAACGAGGCGCGCCTGTACATCTACCAGGCGATGGCCCACCACTGGCAGGGGCACACAGCGGACGCCGAGCGCCTCGCCCTCAAAGCGGTCGCGCATGGCGGCGGTGATCCGGACGTGTGGTACTGCCGCAGCCAGGTCTTCCGCCGCACGATGCGCGATCAGGCGATCGGCGATCTGAAACGCTATATCGCGCTGTCCGAGCAGCCGGGCACAATCCAGTTCGCCGACAAGACCGAGAGGGTGCGCAAGGAGCTGGCGATGCTTGAGGCCGGCGAGATGCCGCCAGACTGGGATCGGCCTGCCGCAGCCACCGAGGGCCCGTTCGGCCTCAGCGGCGACGCGATCTGGATGCTGGCCATCGCGCTTATCCTGGTATTCGCGGCCGTGCAGTTCTGGGCAGTGAGGCGGCGACGCCGCGCGCTGTCCCGCCGCAC
>CALGHC010000031.1 GCA_937915965.1 uncultured Myxococcales bacterium | reverse complement strand
GTACCCGGTGGCACGAAGAGCATGTCGCCGTTGCCCAGCAGCGACTCCGCGCCGTACTGATTCAGCACGACCCGCGAATCGATCGCAGAGGCCACCTGGAACGAGATGCGTGTGGGGAAGTTGGCCTTGATCAGCCCCGTGATGACGTCGGTCGACGGTCGCTGCGTGGCGAGGACCACGTGGATGCCGGCTGCGCGTGCCTTCTGCGCGAGGCGCGCCACCGGCACCTCGACCTGTTTGCCGGCTGCCATGATCAGATCGGCGAACTCGTCGATCACCACTACGATGTACGGCATGTCGTCGGGGATGGTGATTGTACTCGCCTGACCGTCCTTCTCGGCGAGCGTGCGCCTGCGGATCGCGTCGGCGCGCAACTGCGGAAGGTGCTGCTTGTAGTTCGCGATGTTGCGGACATTGGCGTCGGCCAGGATGCGATAGCGCCGCTCCATCTCGCGCACAGCCCACTTCAGCGCCAGTTCGGCCTTGTGCGGCTCGTCGAGCACCGGCAGCAGCAGGTGTGGGATGCCCTCATACACGGATAGTTCGATCACCTTGGGATCGATCAGGACGAGGCGCACCTCTTCGGGGGTGAGGCGGTACAGCAGCGAGCAGATGAAGCCATTGACACCGACCGACTTGCCCGTGCCCGTCGCGCCCGCGATGAGCAGGTGAGGTGCGCGCGCAAGGTCGGTGAAGACCGGTCGCCCCTCAATGTCCTTGCCCAGCGCCAGCGGCAGTTTGCCGCTGCCTTCGCGCCACGCGCGCGCTTCGAGCATCTCGCGAAAATAGACGGTCTGGCGGTGCTCGTTGGGCACCTCGATGCCAACTACGTCGCGCCCGGGAATCGGCGCGACCACGCGCACACCCATCGACGCCAGCGACATGGTCAGGTCGTTTGTCAGGTTGGTGATCTTGCTGATCCGCACCCCGGCGGCTGGCTTGTACTCGTAGGTCGTCACGACGGGCCCGGGCAGGATCGCGGCGACCTGGCCCTCGATGCCGAAGTCGGCGAGCTTCTGAACCAGTACGTTGGCGTTCTCGTGCAGCAGCTCTTCGCTGACCTCAATGCTACGACCTGGGGGCGTCTGCACGAGGTCGATGGCTGGCAATACCCAACTCTTGTCTTTGCCGATCTGCAGCGCGCCTTGTACGCCGTCGCCGCTCTTGCCGTCTTCGGTCGGTCGCAGTGCCTCGGTCGCGACGATTCGCGGTGCGTCCTCTTCGTCCGCGGATGCGGCCGTCGCAGAACCCGTCGCATCAGCGGCCTGTGCGGCGTCACCAGGCGTCACCGCGGCGTCGCCGGAGATCGCCATTGGGTCTGCCCCGTCGGCGTCCACACGGTTTGCGGCGCCGGTCTTGCTCGCCTGGTCGGCCTCGCTTGCCTCGCCTGCCTCGCTTGCTGCGCCGGTCTCGCTCGCTGCCCCGGTCTCGCTCTGCATTTGCGCCCTGCGCACCGTGGTCGGCACCATGTCCCGCTTGGGGAGCATCGGCGTGCCCTTTGGAAAGCCCCCCTCGTCGACCTCGGCGGCCAGGTTCGGTGCACTTGTGTCGCCAGTCGCGTCGACGGCGACGGCCACTCGTGGCGTGCTCGCGTCACGGGCTGCGGCCTGCTGGCTTTGCCTCGCGACCCTGGCGTCCCCGTTGGCCTCGGCGTTGGCCTCGGCGTTGGCCTCGGCGTTGGCCTCCGCGCCGGTCTCGACTTTCGCCTCTGCCGGCCCATCGTCCGCGCGTTCGTTGCGCGCGATCCGAATGCTTGGCGGCGGGGGGATGGCCTTGGCCGGGCTGGGAGCGGCCTCCTTCAGCGCTTGCCAGCTTGCATCATCCAGGTCCGTGTCTTGCCCGTCATCGTCCTCGGCCTCGGCCTCGGCTGTGTCGGCCGCCATACGTCGAGCCTCCTGCCGCGTAGCCCGGGCCTCTCGCCACGCGTGCCAACGGTTCGCCGCGGTGCCTTGGGCGTGCCCCCATGCCACGCCCCATAGATGGCTCGCCCGCGCGGCCAACCAGCGAAGACTGGAGCGGATCAGCGTTCTGCGCGAGAGCGCCGATATCGACGTGATCAGCAGAACTGTCGCGACGATCGCCGTGCCCGCGGTCGACAGGAACGTACGGAAGAGCTCTGCGATGGCGCTGCCAACCAGCCCCGCTGCGTCCCTGCTCCACGGCCGTAGCCCGACGCCCCTCGCGACGAGGTGGGTCAGCATCAGCGCGGCGATGAACGCGCCGAAGCCGCCGGCCGCGCGCGGTAGGGACGGCACGACCTGGCGACCGAGCACGGTGCGCACACCCAGCGCGAGCAGCAGCGCATCCAGGGCGATCGCGCCGAATCCGAGCGCCTGCAGCAGCAAGTCGGCCACCCGCGCGCCGACGACGCCGATGTAGTTGGCGACCTCGCCGCCTGCGGTGTTGCCGGCGCGGATCGCGTCGAGGTCCGCTGGCTCGAAGGACCACAGGGCAGCTCCGAACAGGACGGACGCGCCTACGATGATGAGGCCGACCAGCTCGCTTCGCCTGGCAATTGCCTGTGGATCTGGCGCCGCGAACACAGTCGTACCACGACGGCGACTGCGTGTTTCGGGGGCAGTGGAGCGCGCGTTCGCCTTCGCCATGGCCGGGTCCTGACAGCCGGAGTGGTGGAGCCGTGCAGCCCCGCGCCCAGATCGGCCGCCGCGACGACTGCGGCGCGGCCAAATCCTGGCGCCATGACCGTAGCACTGCGCCGCGGCCTCGCCAGAAAATCGACACCGCAAAGCTACGGTGCAGAGCGCTCTGGCTGCGTCTCTCGCCGTCAGTTCGACACGACTGAGAGACCCGGCTTTGAATGACAACCGGGCGGGCGGCGTTGTCAGCGAGGCGGCAGCCGCCGATACTGTCGCGCCAGCCTCCGCCAAGGCCGCCCTCTCGGGCGCCCGGTGCGGACTTTGCAGCCGCCAGGAGAGACTCATGACCCGCCCGCTGATGATCTCTGCCCTGGTCCTTGCGCTCGCGGCCAGCGCGAGCGCCGACCCTGCCACCGCCAC
>CALGHC010000030.1 GCA_937915965.1 uncultured Myxococcales bacterium | reverse complement strand
CACAGGTGAACATGCGGCCGTCGTGGTTGTAGGCGATCTGGCCGATGCCGGCGCCACACGGGCTGCGGATGTCGAGGAAGTTTGGCTCGGCGAGGCCCAGGATCTTGGTCAGAAAGACCGCCGCCGTGCGCTCGACAAAGTCCGTTCCACTGCGATTGAGGGCGACGATGTGGGTGAGCGCCCTGTCGTAGAACTCAAGGAACTCGCTCATGTTGTAGCCCAGCCGCTTGCGTGCCGTCTTGGCGAATCCGAAGGGGTCGAGGTGGCGCAGGAAGATCGAGCGGCAGCCGACCTCGATGTAATGGTCGATTAGGGCTTCGGGTGCCGCCAGCGTGCCGCGGGTGACGGTCGGCAGCGCCTCGACCTTGTACAAGCTGGGGTCCAGGCCCATCGCCACGTAGCGGGCGTTGATGCCCTTGATGCCGGCGAGCACGGTCTCGTGGGATGCGCCCTCCTTCCACTGCCGGTTTTCGTCGTGCAGGAGCGCCGGCCCATCGAGCGACGTGCAGATCTGCACCTTGCGGTCGATGAGGTAGTCGAGCTTCTCGTCGGTCATCAGGCTGAGGTTGGTCACCAGCGCAAACATCAGCGACTTGTTCGCCAGCGCGTTCTTCTGCCGGCTGTACTCGATGATGTGCTCGACCACCGGCCAATTCGCCAACGGCTCGCCGCCCTGGAACTCGAACGTCAGCCACGGCGAGGTCGACTCGAAGGCGAAGTCAACGGCCCGCTCGGCGGTCTCGGGCGACATGTCGGTCTCGACGGCGGACATCGGCGCGCGCGAGGCGTGGCAGTAGCGGCACGAGTGGTTGCAGCGCAGGGTCGTGATGAAGATGTGCAGGTTCGGGCCGTAGTTGGCGAAGCGCATGTTCTCGCGTAGCCGATCGGTGAGCACCTTGCGGTCGAGGGTCTCGACCAGCAGGTTGGCGGCGGTCAGCTTCGTCCAGAGCGCATCGCCCGCGTCAAAGCGCCCCTCGACCATGCGCACGAAGTCTTCGTCGCTGACAAAGACGTGGTCGCCAAAGTCGCTGGTGAGCAGCATCTCGCCGTCGACGCGCCGCTGGCGAAACGGCATCAAGCCGCGCGCGTGCACGCGGCTGAGTGAGAGCTGGTCGGCTGGAACGTGGCTGGCAAGGGACATGAGCGTGCCTCTGGGCGGGATCGTGCGGATGGCGCGGTGGGCGCGGTGGGCGCGGTGCGCGCGGTGGGCGCGGTTGGCGCGGTTGGCGCGGTTGGCGCGGTTGGCGCGGTTGGCGCGGACTGTGTCCGCGGACTGTGTCAAACGGGTCGCGGATTGAACGGCCGTCGGGTTGAAGCGGAGGCCATTCGAGCGGGCGCATCGATCGGGGGGCGCCCACAGATAGAGAGTCTAGGCATCGGCGGACCTCAGGTCCAGCGTAGCTTGGCGAATCCGGCCGCCCGCACGCAGCGGGGAAGCCGTAGGAACCACGCTTCTTGTGGTTGGGGGCGAGCCCCGACCTCAACTCCGTAGCGCTGCCCTACTTCGCACCGTTCTTCGCGTCCTTCTTCGCACCCTTCGTCCCCCCCGTCTTCCCGACGTCGTCCGGCAGCAGCTGCCCCAGCGAAGTCACGACCGGCGTCTTGATCCCCGCTTCTTCCAGCGCGACCTCGACCCGCGTGCCTTGCACGCTGCGGACCACGCCCGGGTAGTACATACCGACCCATGGCGCGAGGACGCGGCTGCCCTTGTGAAGTCTGGGCTTGAGAGGAAGCGCAGTGAGCGTGTTCTCCTCGACGACCGTGACCCGGCCGGCGAAACGCCGCACCAGCCAGCGCGTGCCGATCTTGGAGATCAATAGCACCTGTACTTTCCGACCTTCGTACTCGGCGATGGCGAAGTTGCCGGGCTGCAGGCCCTCTTCCTGCCGGCTCAGCTCGCGCAGGGTCTTGACCGCGGTGACCTTGTCCTCGCTCCAGGCGTCGGGCAGGTCGGTGTAACGGATGTGAACACGTTCCTTTTCGACGCGGGTGACGACGGCGTGCTTGAGCGACGAGGCCCACTCGGCCAGGACCAGGTCGCCGATCTTGAGCTTGGCGATGTCATCGACGCCGGCGCTGATCACGAAGTTCGCGGCCACCTTGAAGGAGCCTCCACCGAGCTCCTTCACCGTGACGATACCGTCCTTTACGCTTGCGATATCGTGGGCGTAGAGGTGGTAGACCGCCTTGGCGTCGGTGTAGCTGCGGTCGCGGCCGCGGGTGAGCACGAAGGCCCGCGAGCCTTCGGGCAGGCCGCGGTCGAGGACCGGCAGGTCCCAGGCGTTCTGGCGCGGGTCGATCACGATGGCGTCGGCGACGTCCTCGCCCTTGGCCGTGGCCAAGGCGGCATCAGCGGCCGCTTCGGGCGTCGCGGCCGCTGGGATGGGCGCAGCCGCAGCGGGTTCAGTCGGCACCGCCGCTACGGTCGGCTCGGGCGCAGGCTCGCTGGTCTTTTTGCCGCAACCAGCCGCGAGAAGGGTCGCGGCGGCAGCAATGGCCAACAGGAGTCGGTGGGTGGGCATCTGCAT
>CALGHC010000029.1 GCA_937915965.1 uncultured Myxococcales bacterium | reverse complement strand
CAGCCCGCAGCCGGCCGGTGGCCGGCCGTCCCAGAGGCCCGATGCGATACATTCCCCACACCGAAAGCGAAGTGCGCGAGATGCTGGCGGTGATTGGCGCAGCCAGCGTCAAGGCGCTCTTCGAGCCGATCCCGCACGACGTCCGCCACGAGGATCTGCTCGCCCTGCCCGGCGGTCTCGGCGAGGCAGACGTGCGCCGCATCGTCGAAGCCCTGGCGCGGCGCAACGGCGGCGGCGACGAGGCGATCTCATTCGTCGGCGGGGGCGTCTATGCCCATCACATCCCCAGCGCGGTCGGCCATCTGCTGATGCGCAGCGAGTTCTATACGTCCTATACGCCGTACCAGCCTGAGATCAGCCAGGGAACGCTGCAGTCGATCTTCGAATTCCAGACCATGATTGCCAGCCTGCTGGGCACCGACGTCGCCAACGCCTCGCTCTACGACGGCTCGACCGCAATGACCGAGGCGATCCGCATGTCAATGCGCTGCACCCGGCGGTCCCGCGCGGTCCTGGCCGGCGGTGTTCATCCCGAGTACGTCGCGGTCGCGACCACGTCCCTGCACGCCTTTGACGACCCGCTGGTCCACACGCCGCTCAACGCGACAGGTGGCGCCGACCTGGACGCCGTGCGCAGCACAGTCGACGGCCAGACAGCGTGTCTGGTCCTGCAGCAGCCGTCCTTCTTTGGCGCCGTTGAGGATGTGCATGCGTTCGCGGACATCGCCCACGCCGCCGGCGCGCTGCTGGTCGTCGTCGTCACCGATGCCACCGCCTTTGGGCTTCTCGAAGCACCGGGCCTACAGGGTGCCGATATCGTCTGCGGCGAAGGACAGGCGATCGGCGTGCCGCCCGGGTTCGGCGGACCGCATGTTGGCCTCATGGGCACAAGCGCGAAGTGGCTGCGTCAACTGCCCGGCAGGCTCGTGGGTCAGGCCACCGACGGCAGCGGCGAGATTGGCTATGTGCTGACCTTGTCGACCCGCGAACAGCACATCCGCCGCGAAAAGGCGACGAGCAACATCTGCACCAACCAGGGCCTGATGGCGCTGGCGTCGACCATCACCATGGCGCTGTTGGGCCCGGCCGGGCTGCGCCAGATGGCCGAAGAGAGCCACGCCGCCGCTGTGTCGCTGCGCCGACGGCTCGCCGCGCTGCCCGGCTTCTCGCTACCCCTGGGCGAGGGCCCCATCTATCACGAGTTCGTCGTCGCCACTCCCGCGCCAGCCAACGAGGTGGTGCGCCAGCTCGCCGATCGGGACATCGCCGCGGGCCTGCCGCTGGGCGCGTTCGGCGCGAGCTTGGGCGCCCCGCCGAATGCGGCCATCGACCACTGGTTGCTGATCAACACGACCGAACTGCACAGGCCCGAGGACCACGATCGCCTGGTGGCCGCGCTCGCCTGAATCTTGGCGACGCGCGCCTCAGACCGGCTCTTCGTCAAAGTACTCACGACCAAATCGCTTCGCCAGCTCGGGCTTGTCGATGGCCTTGGCGAGCGCCTCCTCGTACTCGACCAGGCCATCGATGACGAGCTGCTGCAGCTGCTCGTTCAGCATCATGTTGCCCATCTTCTTGGAGGTCATCATGATGTTCGCGATCTGGTGATTCTTGCGCTCACGGATCAGGTTGGAGACCGCCATCGAACCCACGAGGATCTCGAGGGCAGCGATTCGACCGCCGCCACGCTTGCGACACAGGGTCTGAGCGACGACGCCCTTGAGCACGTCGGCGGCGACCGCGCGCACCTGGCTCTGCTGCTCGTGGGGGAACAGGTCGATGATGCGGTCGACCGTGCTGATCGCCGTGGAAGTGTGCAGGGTGCCGAAGACGAGGTGACCGGTGTTGGCTGTCTCGAGAGCCAGGCTGACGGTCTCGACGTCGCGCATCTCGCCGACCAGGACGATGTCGGGATCCTCGCGCAAGGACGCACGCAGCGCACGGGCGAAGCTCTCGGTGTGCGGCCCGACCTCGCGCTGGTTGACCAACGCCTTCTGACTCTTGTGCACGAACTCGATCGGGTCCTCCATCGTGATGATGTGGGTGCGGCGCGTTCGGTTGATGTAGTCGACCATCGCGGCGAGCGTCGTCGATTTGCCGCTGCCGGTCGGCCCCGTCACCAACACCAGCCCCTTGGGGTGGTCGCACATGCGCTGGACGGTCCTGGGCATGCCAAGCTGCTCGAGCGTCAGGATCTTGTCGGGGATCTGCCGCATCACCGCGCCGACGCCGTTGTTGTCGCGGAAGATGTTGACGCGGAAGCGAGCCAACCCTTTGATCGCGTACGCGAAATCCGTGTCGTTTGTCTGAAACTCCCACAGATTGCGCTGCGGCGTGATCGGCTCGAAGAGCTCGTAGACCGTGTCCGGCCCCAGCACCTTTGCGTCCGAGATCTCACAGATTTCGCCGTCGATGCGCCAGCGTGGTTTGTGACCTGCCGAGAGATGCAGGTCGGATGCGCCCTCGGCGACCATGCGCTTGAGCAAGGCGTCGAGCTTGGGGTTGCCGGCCATGCGCGGCCCGCCGCGAGGCGGAGTACCACCGGGTGCGGCCATGCCTCCGGCGACTGCCGACGCGGGCGCGGCGGGCGCTCCCCCTGGACCCGGTCCCATATACACAGTCGGCGTAGACGGATGCGCGACCGCTGCAACCGAGGCGCTCAGGTCGACGCCACCGCTGAATGACTGCATCAGCCGATCGTAGGCCGCGGCGGCCAACCGGACCGGTTGCAGCTCCATGCCCGGCACGATGGCGCGCACGGTGTTGACCAGATGCGGCGTGAGGTCGTCGACGAAGCCCAGGATGAGCACGTTACCCCTGGTCGCCAACGGCACGCAGCGGTTGCGCTGGATGAACTCGAGCGGCACGAGCGCGAAGTCGGCTTCCTTGGGCGGGTCGCGCACCTCGTACAGCGGCAGCGGCACCTTGGGCGACACCTCGTTGACGCGCTCGGCGAAGAGCCGCGACATATGCATGCCGAAGGTCGCGATCCGCTCGAAGATGAGGTCGAAGGCGCTATCGGCAAACTTGAGCACCAACGCCTGACCAGAGGCGGTGTAGCTGCGTGTCAGCGTCGTGCGCAACATCATCTCGGTCTCGCCGAAGGTGTCGCGCTGTTCCAGGCGTGCGATCTCGAACTTCTCTTCGAGACCCTCAGGGACCATGTGCACGGCGACCCGACCGTTGAGGACGATATGGACCGCGTCGGCCTTCTCACCCTGTGTCGCGATCGTCTCGCCGTCGGCGTAGTGAGCAAGCAGCCCCTGCTGCGCGATGGGACCGAGGTGGCGGACGTCGATCCCTTTGAAGAGGCGCGTCTGCCCCATGGCGTTGACGACCTTGGGCAGCAGATCCGGACCGATGGCCTGCATCTTCATCGTGCGCTCCCGATTTTCTACCGAGTGGCAAGCGACCCTGGCGGGTGGCCGCGCGGCCCCAGATGCCGCTTTGACGCGCTATCGTGGCAGACGAGAGGGCGACGGTCGAGGGGTGCGAGGGGGCCGAGGGGAGCGACGACCCGCCAACGCACGTCAGCTTGCCGTGGCCGTGTGCTCGGCGGCGACCTTGAGGCGGACCTCATCCATGTCGAGGCCACGGATCTGGCCAATCAGATCGTCGAGACCGGCTGCGGGCAGCGCGCCGGGCTGCGAGAAGACGAGGATCTCGTCCCGGAACGCCATCAGCGTCGGGATCGAACGGATCTGGAAGGCCGCCGCCAGCTCGGGCTGGGCCTCTGTGTCGACCTTGCCGAATACGAGGTCGGTGTTCTGAGCGGCGGCCGCCTCGTAGGTCGGTGCGAACATCCGGCACGGGCCGCACCACTCGGCCCAGAAGTCGACCAGGACGATGCCACCGCTGCCGATGGTGGTGGCGAAGTCGTCCTTGCTCAGGTCGCGTGTGTGCTTGGTCGTCATGGTTTCCTCCGATGCTGCCGCTTGGTTGCTTGGTCTGGTCGCTTTGGGGGCAGCGCCGGGCGTGCTGAGCGCAACGTTCGTACGCCCACCCGCCGTGTTCGCGCCCCCAACACAAGGACGCATCAGAGCACGCGAGTGTGACAGAAAGTCGACGCCGGCGGGGTGATCAAGCGCGAGACAACCCGGGGAAAGGCAATAACAGAGGGAACTTCCTGGAATCGTCAGTGGCAGCCATCGACGACGGAGGCAGCGCGAGCGTCCAGGAGCCGCCAGACCTGCTGGAGCGCACGAGGCCGTCGGCGGGACGCACCGAGACTGTCGCCGCATCCTCCCAACTCGAGCACCAACGGCCGACCGCGGCAGCGAGCGCGGG
>CALGHC010000028.1 GCA_937915965.1 uncultured Myxococcales bacterium | reverse complement strand
TCCCCACTGCGTGGCGGCGTTCGCCGCCTGAGACCCGGAATTGGGAACCGCGCCCACGGCGCGATCATCCCGCCGGCGCAGCGCCAGGCACCGCACCCGCGCGGCGCGAGGCATCCCGCGCAGGCAGTGCCATGACCAAGGCGCCAACGGCGTCTACTTCACGAGGATGAACCAGTCGCCCGGGTTCTGGCCTCCCTGCGGCCAATTCGACATGTAGCCGCTCCACTTCAGCGGCGAGGCCGAGCAAGCCGAGCCCTTGAAGTCGATCCACCCCCAGTTGGTCTGCTCGTATTGCGGCGAGGTGATCGGCCCGCCTGCGTAGAAGTCGTCGTCGCCGTTGGAGCCGAAGCGCTTGGTGCCGGAGGTGTCCTTCCAGTCGGTGTTGTCGCCGATGTTGTAGGCCGCGTTGGCCGCGAGGTACTGCGCCTTGAACTTGGCGGCGGTCGCCGCGCCGAACTCGATGTCGACGGTGGCGCCAGCGAGGGTGTCGCGCACGTTCTCGTTGCCAAAGCAGACCAGGCGCAACCCCGTGGCGAACGGCACCTTGCGAAAGAGGTGATAGGTGCTCTTGTAGGTCGGGTTCACGGTGCCGATGTTTGGATCGTAGGTGTCTACGCCGTGCCGGGCGAAGTTGGCCCGGCTCAGCCGGCGGGCGCTCAAGATCAGCGTCCAGCCGCCGCCCTTCTGGGTCATGTCGCACCAGGCTTGGAACTTCGCCTCGGGGCCGCCCTTGCCATCTGGATCGAGCCAATAGGCGCCGTTGGCGGCCTGGGGGTTGGCGTCGAGGATGGCCTTGCACGTCTGCGCCGCGTTGTCCTCGCCCCCAAGCGGCAGCGTCGTCGCGAACGAGAACCAGTCCTTGCCGTTGCAGACGTACATACCCTTGTCGCCAGTGTTGAAGTAGATGAGACCGATGACGGCAGGCTCGCAGGGCACCGGCGGCTCGGCGCTGTTGTGCAGACGCAAGAAGCGCGCCTCGCCCTTGCCGACGTCGATTCCGGCGAAGGTGTTCTTGCCCGTCCAGGTGTTGTCGCCGGCGATCAGGCCCACGTCGGTGGGTTTGCCGACGAGGTCGTCGTACTTGCCAGAGACGGCGACCGCGTGCAGCTCGGCGGTCTTGGCGAAGGGCGCGAGCGCGTCGGGCGCCATCATCGCCGCGGTGACGCAGCCACTGCACTGCAGCCCCAGGGCGGTCATCGCCTCGTCGGCGCTGGTGGCGGCGTCGGCCTTCTTCGCGACCTCGGCGAGCTTGGCCGTGTTGGCGCTCTCGGCAAAGACGGCGCTGTCGGCGGTCTTGGCGGACTCGGCAGTGTTGGCCTGATCGGCGGCGAGGGCTTTGTTGGCGAGCGTCGCCTTGTCGGCCAGCTTAGCGGTGTCGGCCGCGGTGGCGTGATCGGCCTCGGCGGCGCGCCAGGCGCGGGGCACCGCGCTCAGGGCGACCAGAGGAAGCTCGGGGTCGAATCCGACCTGCACGCCGACGAAATTCGCCGCCGCACCGACCGCGGGACCATCGAGGGGCGTCTCGCCGGCGCCGAGCGTGAGCGCGAACAGGCCACCTTGGACCTGCACCGCGATGAAGAGCTCCTTGAAGACCTTCTGCGTCCCCTGAGCGTCGCCATACAGAGCGACCGCGAGCCCATAGACACCGTCGGCGACGGGACCACCGGAGGCGGAGCGCAGGGCTCCCTGCAGCTGCAGCGTATCGGCGTGGGCAGGCGCTGCGGCGAGAGCGAGGAGAACGGCGAGGGCGAGACAGAGGCGGCGTGCGTGGGACATGGCGGGCTCCAATAGCGCGGAAGGTGCTCGGATTGTAGCTGCCCCGCGCGCGCGGCGCCACGGCGGATCCGAGGCTCGATGTGTTGTGTTTTGAGCCGCTGTGGAAATTATCCACATCACCACCCGCCTGGACAGGGCCGCGCCCGCGCGATTCGGCCTGCGCGCAAGATCAATTTCCGTCTTGTTGTAAGAGTGTTACGGTGTCATTGCCGGCTCTGGCATCGTCCGTGCAGTGAATCGTCCGTGCCACAGAGGGTGTCGACACCCTGGGCCGCACAGTCGGCCGCCACCGGAGGATTCCATGTACCGCCCCCATCTTCTCATCACCCTGGTCGTCGCCGCGGCCCTCACCTGTGCGGGTTGCGCAGACAGCAGCGACTCAGCCACCGGCGCCGCCGGCGAGAACAGCGGCGTGGCAGCAAGCGCAGACTCCTCAAGCTCTGCGGACTCCAGCGCGTCTAGTGACGCCGGCAAGAGCTCGCAGGACGAGGGCACGTCGTGGCAGGGCGGCGGCCAAGACGCCAGCGTCGCCGCCGACGGCTCCGGCCAGGGCGGCCAGGCCGGCCCGGGCAACACGGGCAACACGGGCGGAGCAGGCGACAACGACGGCATGGGCATCGGCCTGAAGCCCGGCGGCGCCCAGGACATCGGCTTCTTCCGCTCGCTCGTCGCGGCCGGCAAGCTGCCCAAGTCGACCGACATGACCATCGAAGGCTGGCTGAACGAGCACGACACCAAGCTGCCGGCGGCGGACCCGAAGCGCACCATCGACATGCACGCCCTCGCCGCGGTGCTGCAGCCCCAGGGCGCCGCGGACGCCGAGGTCGTCATTCAGCTTGGGCTCAACAGCGCCCAGAGCCTCGAGTCGGTCGAAGCGAAGGTGTCGCTGACCTTGGTGATCGATCGCAGCGGCTCGATGAGCGGAGACAAGCTCGTCTTCGTCAAGCAGGGCCTTGAGGCGCTCCTCGACAAGCTGCCAGCGGGCACCGAGCTGTCGATCGTCTCGTTCTCCAGCGAGGTGACGGTCGACTGGCCGGCCAAGGTCTACGACGCCGCCGACAAGGACGCCCTGGTGAAGACCATCGGCCAGATCGCCGCCAACGGCGGCACGAACCTGTACGGCGGCCTCGAGAAGGGCCTGGAGACCTGCTTCAACGCCGCCTCGGAGTTCCAGTTCAAGCGCGTGCTGCTGCTCAGTGACGGGCAGCCGACCAAGGGCAACACCTCGTCAACGGCCATCATCGAGCTCGCGGCTGGCGCGGTCGACGACGGCTGCAGCGTGTCGACCGTCGGGGTGGGCTTGGGCTTCAACCCGCAGCTGATGAACGCCATCGCGCAGAAGGGCAACGGCACGGCGTGGTTCCTGCAAAACGCCGCCCACGCCAAGGAGGTCTTCCTCAACGATCTGGAGACCATGTTGCTGCCGGTCGCCGAGAAGCTGTGGATCTCGTTTGCGCTCGAAGAGGGTTGGCAGGTCGACAAGATCTATGGGTTCGAGTGGGTTGAAGAGGACGGCGTCGTGACAGTCCTCGGGCCCAGCTCGCCGGACGATGTCGGCCCGCAGCCCGAGCCTTCGGTCGACGGCGGATCGACGGGTAGCGATGACGACGCTGGTGCCAAGGACGAACATATCGCCCTACCGACGCTCTTCGCCTCCAAGAAGAACGGCTTCATCATGGTCCGCCTGCTGCCCCCGCCGGGCGCCGACGCGACCCTCTTCGTCGACCTGCTGCTGGCCGACCTGGAGTACGGCTACACGTTGTCCAAGACGGGCGAGAAGCAGAGCTTCCAGGTGCCGGTTGAGGTGCCGGGCTTGAAGTTCGTCGCGGACGGAGGCCTCGCCTACTTCGCGAGCCCGATCGTGCGACGCGCCTTCGTCCTGCTGCACGTCGGCCGCGCGATGCAGAAGGCCTGCGAGCTCGCCGAGACTGGCGACGACGACGACGCCACCGCCGCCCTCGACGCCGCCCTCGCCCTGGTCGCCAGCCAGAAGGCCGAGATGTCCGCCGACGAGCTCGCGATCTTCGACATGGCACCGGGTCTCGACGACGCGGCCGATCTATTGGAGGCGCTCGGCGCCGTCCTCAACGCCCCCGTCGAGGCCACACCCTAGCCGCGCCGCGGAAGAGCCCGACGCGAGGAAGAGCCCGCCCCCCCGAGGACACGCCCCTGCCGTCTCCCCTTCACGGCGTGTCCCCAACCTCCGCCTCCGACCCTGGATCCCCCCAGGTCGGAGGCGGCGGCGTTTTTGGGCGGACTTGTCGGGTCTCACCGAGGGTCGTGGCTGAGGCGCGTTTCTTGCGCAGCCGGGCCAAACTGCTAGCCTGCGCCCGGACCCTTGTGCCTTGTGTCCGCCGGAGGTCTCCCGTGCGCGAGATAGCGATGACAGCAATGCGCCGCACCCCTCGATTCCTGCTGCACCTGGCCCTGGCCAGCGTGACGGTGTGGAGCGTCGCGGCGTGCGGCGAAGTCGCCGAACCAACCAACGACTGCTCGCAGGATTCGGACTGCAACACCGGGCTTGAGTGCCGCAAGGGGCAGTGTGTCGCCCCAGACGGCTACGTCTGCGACACCGATGATCAGTGCGCCGCGGCCCTGGCGAGCGCCGAGTGGATCGCCGGGGCGACCGCGTGCCTCGGCAAGGACGTCTGCTGCCAGAAGTCGATCTGCACCAAGAAACGACGATGCGAGCTCATCGACAGGAACCTGGTGCAAGACCAGATCTGCAAGGTCGACGACGTCTGCTATGCCGCAGGGGTCGAGAAGGACGACAACGTCTGCATGCGCTGCCAGCCGAGCAAATCGCCGCTCGAGTGGACGCCCGCGTCGTCGGGCTCGGGCTGCGACGACGGCCGCGGTGACGACTGCACGACGGACGCGTGCGACGGCAAGGGCGCGTGTGCGACCAAGGTCGACAGCAACTGGTGCCTGGTCGACGACAAGTGCCGACCGAGCGGCAAGGCCAATCCAGGCGACCCTTGCCAGATCTGCGACGAGAAGCTCGACAAGCTCGGCTGGAGCCCGGCCAAGGTCGGCACAAGCTGCGACGACGGTTTCGACTGCACCTCGGATGGCTGCGACGCCAGCGGCGAGTGCGTCGGCAAGGTCAAAACCGACCATTGTCTGATCTCGGTAGGCGACGCGACGAAGGCCTGTTTCGTCACCGGCGACAAGCTCGACGGCAACGGCTGCCTGCGCTGCACGCCCGCGCTCGACAAGCAAGACTGGTCGGCCGCCGACGCCGGCACCGCCTGCGACGACGACGCCATCGACTGCACGGTCGACGCCTGCGACGGCACCGGCGCGTGCGCACACGACCTCGCCGAGGGCCAGTGCTACATCGACAGCACCTGCATCAAGTCCGGCACGGTGCACGAGTCGGGCTGCGAGTCCTGCGACCCGACCAAGGAGCCCAACGACTGGTCGGCCTACGCCGAGGAAGCGCCCTGCAAGGCCAAGGACGGCGAGTGCCTGATCGGCCAGTGCAACGCAGGCCAGTGCAAGGTCAAAGGCATCGAAGAGGGTTGGTGCTACATCAACGCGGACGCGTTCGGCTGCATCGCCGACGGTGAAGTCGACCCCCTCAACGAGTGCCGCGCCTGTGAGACCTCGGGCGGCCAGCTCGAAGACTGGACGTCGTTGTCGATGGGGGCGACCTGCACGACCGACGGCTACCCCTGCACCGATGATCAATGCGATGGCGAGGGGACATGCACGCACGCCCCCGACCCGACCTACTGCGACGACAAGAACTCGACCTGCGCGACCTTCGCCTGCGGGCCGCTCGCGGGCGGCATGGGCTGCGTCCAGGACAACAAGCCCGATTCGACCGTCTGCGAACAAGACGGGGTCGCTTGTACGGTCGAGCACTGCGACGGCAGCGGGTTCTGTGCCCTGCCCGGCGCGCCGACTGCGACGCTGTGCGACGACCAGATCGCCTGCACAGCCGACGCATGCGACCCGACCGCCGACGGCGTCGACGCCTTTGGCTGCACCCACACGCCGCAGATGGCCGCATGCGACGACGGCAACGTCTGCACCGACGACGCATGCGAGATCGCCGCGGGCGCAGGTAGCGGCTGCGTCTACACGGACAACACCATCGCATGCACCGGCGACGAGCTGGACTGTACGACCGACCAGTGCGACGGCGCGGGGGCGTGCAAGGTGACCACGGACCTCGGCTCTTGTCTCATCGACGGCGCATGCCATGCCAAGAACGCCTTCGAGGCAGCCAGCGGCAAGTGCCTGATCTGCAATCCGGGCGAGAAGCAGGACGCCTGGACAGCGGTCGCCGGCGGCGAGACCTGCGAGAGCGACGGGATGAGCTGCACCGACGACAAATGCGACGGCGCGGGGGCGTGCAAGCACG
>CALGHC010000027.1 GCA_937915965.1 uncultured Myxococcales bacterium | reverse complement strand
CATCACCATCGAGCCGCCCTTCGATCTCAACATGAGCGTGCAGTACATCGCCATCATCGTATTTGGCGGATTGGGCACGACGTTTGGCGCGATCGCCGGCACGATCGGCTTCACCTTCCTCACGCCGCTGGTGGAGCAATTCGGCCGCGATCTGCCGCTGATCGGCGACCTGAGCTCGTCGCAGCGCTCAAGCCTGCTATTTGCGACCCTGGTCTGTACCTTCCTGGTGGTCGAGCCGCTGGGGCTGTTGGGGATCTGGTTGAGAGTGAAACGCTACTTTGCCGGCTGGCCGTTTCGGTATTGAGGTTAGCCGGTATTGAGCTCGGCAGCGAACAGAGCGGCGAGGCCGCACAAGGCACACGCATGAACAGCAACGAGATCTTCCGCCGCGTCCAGGTCGCCCTTGAGCTGAGCGAGAGCGACATCGTCGCGATCTTCGCTGCCGCCGACGAAGTGGTGACGGCCACCCAGGTCGGCCAATGGCTGCGAACCAACGACGACCCGCAGTGGAGCGCCGTTCCCTCGTTGGCGGCGTTTCTCGACGGTCTGATCAACCACAGGCGCGGCCGCAAGGATGGCCCTGCGCCGGCGCGCGAGATCAACCTGACGAACAATCGGGTCTTCATGAAGCTGCGGATCGCGATGGACCTCAGCGCCGACGGCATCCTGGAGATCTTCGGCCTCGCGGGGCTGGAGCTGAGCAGGCACGAGCTGAGCGCGCTGTTTCGCAGGCCCGACAACAAGCACTACCGCGCCTGCGACGACATGATTCTGGCTGGTTTCCTCGATGGCCTGCAGACCAAGCTGCGAAGCGCCGGGGCCTGATCGGCTCGACACGGTGACCGACACGCACCGTCGCGCTTTGCAGCGCAGATCGGCCTGCGTGCCATTGAGGCCGCCCTGGCCGCATTGTTGAAGCCGCATTGTTGAAGCCGCGTTGTTGAAGCCGCGTTGTTGAAGCCGCGTTGTTGAAGGCCGGCTGAGCGCGTTGTTGAAGGCGGGCTTCCTACGGCCGCGCGGCCGTACCCCAGCTCGTCGGCTCGGCGGCGACCTCGACACGCAGCTCCGTCGCGCCGACCAGCTGGGGATGCAAGATCGTCGCCGCGAGCAGGTCCTCGCCATCCAACCGCGCCGACGCGACGTAGGGACCAGCGCCACCAGCCCGGACCACGGTCAGATCGCCGCCGTCGAGGTGCAGGACGACGCGCGGGAAGAGCGGCGCGCCGACGTAATACCGTTCGCCGCCGGCGATCGGATAGACGCCCAGGGCGGCGAAGATGTACCAGGCGCTCAGCGTGCCAGCGTCGTCGTTGCCCGCCAGACCCTTTGGCCCGGGGCCATAGTGCTCGTCCATGACCCAGCGCACCCAGCGCTGCGCCTTGGCCGGTGCGCCGGCGTCGATGTAGAGCCAGGGCGCGATCAGATCGGGCTCATTGCCATGCCAATAGTAGGGCAGCGGCAGCCAGCGTGTGCCGTCGGTCTCGTCCCAGTCGGCTTTGGAGAGGGTGAAGAGCTCGTCGAGCCGAGCGACGACCGCGGCGTCGCCGCCCATCAGCTCGGACAGCACGTCGACGTAGGGTGTGAGCCACAGATGCTGCCAGGCGTTCCCCTCCACGTAGTAGCTGTGCCAGCCGGTGTCAGTGAACTCCGGCTCCCAGCCGCCATCGGCGAGGCGGCCGCGAAAGTAGCCCGAAGCCGGCTCCCACATCTCACCGATTCGTCGCGAGCGAGCCCGGAGCCGGGCTGCGTCGTCGGACTTGCCGAGGGCGGCGGCGAGGTTCGCCAGGGCGAAGTCGTCCCAGGCGTACTCGAGGGTCTTGGACACCGCGCCGCTGTGTTGGTCCGACGGCACGTAGCCCTTGTCGATGTAGGCCTGCACGCCGTCGCGGCCGCCTTGGGCGACCGGGCCGTCGGCGTGGGCGACCATGTGCTTCCAGGCGGTCTGAATGTCGAAGTCGTCGATGCCCTTGAGCCACGTCTCGGCGAGGACGACGTCGGCGCTGGTGCCTATCATCGAGCCGCTGTCGCCGTCGGCGAGCGGCCATCGGGGCAAGCCGCCCCATTGCTCGGCCATGAGGACCAGCGACTGAGCCATGTCCGCCGCCCGCTGCGGCGCGATCAGGATCAGCAGCGGATGCAGCGTGCGGTACGTGTCCCACAGCGAGAAGTCGGTGTAGTAGGGCCGGTCGCCGGCGTGGGTCGCGCCGTCGAGCCCGCGGTATCTGCCGTCGTGGTCGGAAACCAAGGTGGGGTGCTGCAGCGCGTGGTATAGCGCGGAGTAGAAGAGACCGCGCTGATCGTCGCTGCCGCCCTCGACGTCGACCTGGGCCAAGGCGTCCTGCCAGGCGGTGCGTGCGCGCCCGCGCGCTGCGGCGAAGTCGGCGACCAGATCGGCGGCGAGGTTGCCGGCCGCGCCAGCGGCGTCGACGTACGAGATGCCGACCTGGGCCTCGACGACGCGCAGCGCCGCGCCGCCCGGTGATGCGTCGCCTGGTGATGCGCCGCCCGGTGATGCGCCGCCAGGTGATGCGCCGCCCGGTGATGCGCCGTCACCGAGGTCGAAGGCGACGAATGCGCCGACCAGCGTGCCATCGGCCTCGACCCGTGTCGCCCCCGCGGGCGCCGCCACAGGCTGGCCGTCGGTCCAAGCTCCGACCGCGTGGAAGTCGTGATCGAAGCGAGCGTCGAAGAAGACCCGCACGACGCCGCCGTGCATCCCATCGGCTCGAGTCCAACCGCGAACCCTGCGCTCGCCCGGTAGCAGCTCCACATGGCCGTCGATCACTTTGCCCTGGGCGATCGCGTAGCCCAGGTCGACGATCAGCACCGCGTCGTCGCTGGCCGTCCCCGCGGGCCAGGTCCAGCGATGAACGCCGGTGCGGGGGCCAACCGTGACCTCGGCGCGCACACCGCTGGCTTGCAATGTGACCGCGTAGTAGCCCGGTTCGGCGACCTCGCTGGCGTGATCAAATGGCGATCTGTAGCCCTCGGTCTGCCGCTTCGACGGATCGAAGCCGCGGGTGGGCATGAAGAGCACGTTGCCATAGGCGGGCACACCGATGCCGTGCATGTGGGTGTGGCTGAAGCCAAGCACGAGCTTGTCGCTGTAGGCATAACCCCCGCAGTGCATGAAGGTCGCGACGCCGCCCGAGCCGTTGGCGGTGTCCGGGCTGAGCTTCACCATCGAGAAGGGCATCGTCGCACCCGGCAAGGCGCTGCCGACACCGTAGCCGTCACCACCGGTGCCGATGAAGGGGTCGACCAACGCGAACGCCGCGGCGCCCGGAGTGGGGGTGGCAGCGGCGGGCGCATCTGCGGTTGCGTCAGCGTCAGCCGCGCTCGGATCGGCGGCCTCGTCACAACCCGCAAGTCCGCAGATCAGCGCGCCGCCTGCAAGGAACCGCGCAAAGGACCGCGCAAAGAACCGCGCAAAGGACCGCGCAACGCCTGTCGCTCGCTCTGTCACTGTACTCATGATTGCGCCCTGAAGTTCCCTCGTTTCCCCAGCTCCGGTCTCTCTGGTCCAGGCTCTCTGCGACCAGCCGACCGTACCATGCCCGCGACGATGCGCTACGCCCGCCAGTTCATCGGCCGTGTCCCGCCAACGGAGGCTAGACTAGGCAGGCGGCGCCTTGGCCCGTGTCCTTCTTCCGCGAGCGAGGGGTGATGGGCGTTCAACCTCAGACCGACGACCGGGTCGACCCCAGCATTGACCGCGCCTCAACAGGGGGCCTGATCAGCGCGGCGGACGGCAGCGGGGCGATGTTCGATCGCATCGCGCCGAGGTACGACCTGCTCAACCGGGTCTTGAGCCTGGGTATCGACCGACGGTGGCGGCGCCTCCTGGTGGCGGCGGCGACGGTCAAGGGTGCGTCGCGGCTCCTCGACGTCGCCACCGGGACCGCCGACGTCGCGATCGCCCTGTGTCGCGCGATGCCCGATGTGCTGGTCGTCGGTCTGGATCCGAGTGAGGCGATGCTCGAGGTCGGTCGTCGCAAGTGCAGGCGCGCAGGCCTGGCGGATCGCGTCGAACTGGTGACCGGCGACGGCTCGGCGCTCCCTTTCGACGACGACAGCTACGCTGCGTGCACGATCGCCTTTGGAATTCGCAATGTCCCCAACCGCCTGGCCTGCCTGGGCGAGATGCGTCGGGTCGTGCGCCCTGGCGGGGTCGTCGCCGTGCTGGAGCTGGCCGAGCCTGATGGCGGCCTGATCGGTGGGCTCGCCCGCTGGCATGTGCACACTGTGGTCCCTCGCGTCGGCGCCTGGCTCTCTGGCGCTGCCGAGTACCGCTACCTGCAGACGTCCGTCGCCGCCTTCCCGCCGCCGGCCGAGTTCGCCGCTTTGATGGAGCGGGCCGGCTGCTGCGACCTGACGATCCACCGCCTGACATTCGGCGCAGCACACCTCTACGTCGGCCGCGTTCCGGCGGCGACCGCCCCACCTACCACCCCCGCTGCGCTTGTCCCGATTCGACCAGCGCGCTAGCCTGCCGCGCGCACGCAGCGCTCCCTTTGCCAGACCCCCACGCCGCGTGCCCACACGGAGGCTCACATGGCAACGCTTATCAAGAACGGCACCCTCGTCACCGCGCTCGACGAGGTGCGCGCCGACGTCTACTGCGCCGACGGGATCATCACCGCGATCGGCCCGGACCTCGATGGTCGCCGTCAGGCCGGTGACGAGGTGATCGACGCCTCGGGCCAGCTGGTCTTCCCCGGCGGCATCGACCCGCACACCCACTTCGAGCTGCCCTTCATGGGCACGGTGAGCGCCGACGACTTCGAGTCCGGCACGGCATCGGCGATGGCGGGCGGCACGACGACGTGCATCGACTTCGTCATCCCGGCGATCGGTGGTTCGCTGGTCGACGCGCTGGGGGGCTGGCACGAGAAGGCCGCCAAATCGGTCGGTGACTACGCGTTCCACATGGCGCTGACCGATCCCAGCGAGCGAGTCCTCGCCGAGATCCCGACCATTGTACGCGACCACGGCATCTCGAGCTTCAAGGCCTTCATGGCCTACAAGGGCGCGATTGGCGTCGATGACGAGGCGCTCATCGCCTTCATGCAGACGGTCACGGCGGCGGGCGGCTTGCTGTGGCTCCACGCCGAGAACGGCGACGCCATCGTCGAACGACAGAAGCGCTTCATCGCGGAGGGCAAGACCGGACCCGAGTGGCACGAGCCGAGCCGACCGGCGATCCTCGAGGGCGAGGCGGTGTCGCGGGCGCTGACCTTGGCGCGGCTGTACGAAGCGCCGATCGGCATCGTGCACATGTCGAGCCGCGACGCCTATCAGGCGTACGCCGAAGCACGCGTGCGCGGCCAGGAGGCCTACGCCGAGACCTGCCCGCAGTACCTCGTGCTCGACGACTCGGTGTACCGCAAACCCGACTTCGAGGCGGCGACATTTGTGATGAGCCCGCCGATTCGCCCCGCCGGCCACAGCGAGTGGCTGTGGAACGGCCTGGAGAATGGCCTGATCCACACCGTCGGCACAGACCACTGCCCCTTCCGGATGGAACAGAAGCGCATGGGCGTGAACGCCTTCACCCAGATCCCCAACGGTGGCCCCGGCGTCGAGCACCGCCTCGAGCTGCTGTGGCACCACGGGGTCGGCGGCGGCCACTTCGACGCGCAGCGCTTCGTCGCCCTGACATCGACGAATGTCGCCAAGATGTACGGCATGTATCCCCGCAAGGGGGCCATCCGGGTCGGGTCCGACGCCGACCTCGTCGTATTTGATCCGACCAAGAGCCGCACGATCTCGGCCGGCAGCCACCACAGCCGCTGCGACCGCTCGCTGTACGAGGGCTTCGAAGTGACCGGCGCAGTCACCTCGGTGGTCGCCAACGGCCGGGTCCAGCTTCGCGAGGGTGATCTGCGCGTCGAGCGCGGCGCCGGCCGCTATGTGCCACGGGCAGCGCGTGGGTAGACGACTCCGCCCCGTCGCACTTGCCGTCGCGGCGCTCGTCTTCGCCGTGACCCTGCCGTCGTGCCGCGGCTGCGATGACGCGCCCGATGCCCGAGAGGCCATCCTCGCGGTCGTCGCCCGCGGCATCGCGTCGGCCGAACAGCAAGACGTCGAGGCCCTGCTCGCCGACACAACCTCCGAGCTCCTCGTCGATCCAGGCGGCTACGACCGACGTGCGCTGCGCCAGCTGCTGTTCATCGCCTTTCGCAAGCTCGGCGGCTTCACCGTGCACATGCCCACGCCGGTGGTCGAGTTCGACGACGACGCCGGCACCGCGACCCTTGAGGCCACGTGCTTGCTGGTCCGCGCCGGTCAGGCCGTTCCCGATCTCAGCGGTCTGGGCAGCGAGCCGACGGCCTGGCTCAAGCGCCTCGGCCGCAAGTTCGACGTCGTGTGGATGAAGCTCAGCTTGCATCGCGACGGCGACGACTGGCAGATCGTCCACGTCCAGGCGAAGAGCACCCGCCGCTGGCACAGCATGTAGCGCCCAGATCAGCTAGCGAACCCGGACCAGCTAGCGAACCCGGACCAGCTAGCGAACCCGGACCGGCTAGCGAACCCGGACCAGCTAGCGAACCCAGAGATCGATGACCTGAGTGCCGCAGTTGTCGCTGGTCGAGGTGTTGTGCGAGGCCTCGTACCAGGTCGCGGCGAGGTCGTCGTTGCGCACCACCGAGAAGGCCTTGGCGCAGACGATGTCGTCGGTGGGTTTGGCCGGAACGGCGCAGCCGGTCGGCAGGGTCGGCCACGACGACTGAGCAAGGATGTACGCGCCGTTCTTCATCAACTCGAAGCTGTAGACGTCGCCGTTGCTGCCGGTGTTGCACGCCTGCCAGGGATAGCTCTGGTTGGCGGAGCTGCAACTGCATGCGACGAATCCGCTGATGTGGTGGGCGCGCAGCTCGGTGAAGCTACCGTCGGCGAGGGCCTTCCAGGTCTTGACCGTCTTGCCGTAGCGCTCGGCGTTCTTGAGCAATCGCACCCAGCCGCCACCATCGGTCACCATGTCGCAGCTGACCGAGTACGCGCCGGTGCCGAGCGGGTCGATCCAGAATGCACCCGACTGGGCGGCGGGGTTCTTGGCGAGGATGTCCTTGCAGTCCTTGCCAGGCAGATCTTCGGACTGGCCGACCGACTTGCAGCTGCCCGCGCTGCAGGTCGCGCCACCGGCGCAGAGCGAGCCGACACCGCTGCACACGCCCACCTCGCCGCAGTCGTCGGTGACCGGCTGCCCGCACGCGACCTCGGCGGCCTTCTTGCAGAGCGCCGAACAGGCCCGCAGGCGCAGGAAGGCGACACCGTCGCAGAAATGCAGCCTGGCGGTGACGCTGTCGAGGACGACCTGACCGGCGTGATCGGCGTCGCACGCCGCCTTGCTGACGTCGACCGCCTCGAAGCGGCCGCCCTTCATGGTCGACGTACCCAGCGCCAGGTCGCCTTCGACCTCGAGCGTGCCGGTCACCTTGCCCCCCTTCTTGGGCAGGTACGCGTCGGCGACGTCGGCGGCGAGCTGCTGGGCGCCGACGCAGCCGCTGCACGCGAGGGACGCGGCTTCGTCGGCGGTGGTCGCGCTGGCGGCGGTCTTGGCGGTATCGGCGACGGCGGCGGTTTCGGCGCTCTTGGCGACGTCAGCCGTCTTGGCGTGATCGGCCTCAACCGCGGCGAGAGCGGGCCCGCCCTTGCTGGCCGAACCGGCGTAGGTAAACGCCAGATGAACGTCAGCGATTGATCCCGCGGATTGATCCCGCGGCGACCATCGAGGCGGTGACGCAACCCGAACAGGCGAGCGCTGTCGCCGCTCCGCCCGGAGCCTCGGCCGCTGCCCACGGGAAGCTGCCGTCAGCGGCAACCTGGGCGTGCATCGCAAACGGGACGGGGCCGAGCTGCAGCCGCGGTAGCTCGGGGTCGTTGCCAACGGCGATGCCGATCCACATCGGCTTGCCGGCGAGAAAGAGCGCGTCGCCCAACTCGATCGTGGCGGGCAGACCGAGAACGGCGTGAAAGGAACCAGACGTGACGTTGACGTTCTTGACGACGGCGCTCCACTGCGCCGCCGGTGCGTCGACCGCGTCGTAGAGGGACGCGAACAGGATGTACTCGCCATCGGCCACGGGCCCGCCCGCAGCGCTGCGCAGGGCACCGGTGAGTGGCAACGTCGCTGCCACGGCGCTGGACGCGACGACGGTGGCCGTGGCTGCGATCAGAGCGGCGAGACGAAGGCGGC
Organism: uncultured Myxococcales bacterium; assembly: GCA_937915965.1. GTDB lineage: Bacteria > Myxococcota_A > UBA9042 > UBA9042 > UBA9042 > CALGHC01. The sequence goes on along the minus strand of CALGHC010000027.1, from coordinate 5,099 downwards.
GAGACGGGCGCAGATCGGAACAGGACATCGTGAACTCCCCGGCTGGTGGCGCGACGCAGGACAACGGACAGCGGACCACATCAGCCAAAGGGTGCCATCTGCGGGGGGCGCCGACAACGCGTGCTGCCGGGTCCTCCGCCGCGCAGGGTTCCTTTCGCGGCGCAGGGTTCCTTTCGCCGCGCAGGGTTCCTTGCGTCCACCATCGCGGCGAAATCAAGGTACGGCGGCGGGGGCGTCGGTGCTCGGCGCGATCTCGACCCGATTGCGGCCGGCGTCCTTGGCTGCGTAGAGCGCCGCGTCGGCACGCTTGACGAGCTCGGCCGGCACGCCACCGTCGAGCGGGCGAGCGACCGCGACGCCGATGCTGACAGTCAATGAACCCGCCGGCAGCCCAATCAACTCGGCGCTCTCGATGCCCAAACGCAGGGTCTCGGCGACCGAGAGAGCCCCCTCGACACCGGTCGACGGCAGCAGCACGGCGAACTCCTCGCCCCCGTAGCGGGTCGCGATGTCGGCGGGGCGGCGGGAAGCGGAGCGAAGCAGCAGCGCGACGACTGCCAAGGCCCGGTCGCCGGCGACGTGACCGTGTTCGTCGTTGAATCGCTTGAAGTGGTCGACATCCACCATCAAAAGCGCCAGCGCCGCGTCCTCGCGGCCCGCTCGGCGCCACTCGACCGGCAGCGCTGCGTCGAAAGCGCGGCGGTTGCCGATGCCGGTGAGGGCGTCGATGGTCGATAGCTGCTCGAGCTCGATGTTGCTGCGCTCGACGAGGCGCCGCCGGACGAAGTCGCGCGCGGCGCTGACAAACGCCATGCGCGCGCCGATCAGGGCGAGCACCAGAGTGACGACGGCAGCGACAACGGTGGAGATGGCCAGGTGGCGAACCGGCTGGTTCAGAGGCACCAGCACGATCAGCAGCACCGCAGGTGGCAGCAACGCGACCAGGGTACGGCGCACATCGAAACGAAAGAAGATGACGAATGCGAACAAGCCGATCTGCCAAGGCGCGCACGACGGCAGCACCGGCTGGGCGAGGCCACAGCGCCAGGCGGCCAGGCCCAGGCCGACGAGCACAAAGGCGAGCGCGGCAGCCGAGTGGCGGCGCGTCACGCGACCTGGATCTGCGGGGGGCCGCACGAAGACCAGAAAGAGGCCCGCGCCTGTCAGCCAGGCAAGGCGAATCGGCCACAGGAGCGTCGAGATCAACGCGGCGACGCCGGCGTGAACAGGCGGACCGAGCGCCCACTCGAAGACGGCCATGGAGCCGACCAGGGCTGCGCTCAGCCACGCCAACGCGCGGGCCCGCTGCAGATTGTCACAGACCATCTGGCGTACGAAGAGGTCGCGATCTCCGGCGTCGACCTCGTCGAGACCGGCTCGCAATGTGCGCTGGGCGAAGCGGTCGAATCGAAGCAAAAGTTCGGCTCCCAAACGGACTGGTCGCGGCGTACGGTTACGGCGTCGACAAGGCAGGCGCTCGCGAGCGCTTGCAGGCGACGCAGGCGGTCACGGGCGCTCGCAGGCGCACTGTATCGTCGCGGTCGCCGCGGGGGAAATTTCCCGTCGGAAACGCCGCCGCCGCCACGCCGCCCGGATGCCACCCAGATGCCGGCGCGGGCGGCCGCCGGGCTGCGGCCGAGCTGCGGCCGAGCTGCGGCCGAGTTGCGAGAATCGCGGGCAGAAGCCATTGGCAGGCCAATGGCAGATTGACGCGATTCGCGGGCGCGTGCGAGGCTGCCGCCCGCCTCCTGTGTTGCCGAGGTCTACAGCCCATGCCCCCGAATCGCGACTCGAATACGCCACCGCCAAACTGGCAGGGCCGCACCCTCGGCGACCGCTACAAGGTCGGTCGACCGCTTGGCGAAGGCGGCATGTCGGTGGTGCACGTCGCGCTCGACACGCGCCTCGACCGGGAAGTCGCGGTCAAGATCCTGCGCACCGACGTCGACAAGACGGAGGAGTTCGGCAGGCGGCTGGCCCGCGAAGCCCGGGCTGTGGCGCGGGTCCAGCACCCGAATGTATTGGTCGTTCACGACGCTGGCTACGCCGACGACGTCGTCTATGTGGTCGTCGAGTTGTTGCGCGGTAAGGCCCTCGACGAGGTCCTGGCCGACGACGGCCCGATGCCGCTGGGCGAGTCAGTCGAGACCGCCTTGCAGGTCGCGCGCGGCCTCGAGGCGGTTCACGCAGCGGGCATCATCCACCGCGACGTCAAACCGGGGAATGTGTTTCTGCTCGACGGCTCGGCGCGGCGCCTCGTCAAGCTGCTCGACTTCTCGATCGCCCGCATGCCCGAGGGCATCTCATCGGTGATCACCGCCGAAGGCGTCGTATTTGGCACGCCGTACTACATGGCCCCAGAGCAGGCGCTGGGCAAGGGCGCGACGACGCGCTCCGACCTGTACTCGCTTGGCGCGGTGCTCCACGAGGTGCTCGCCGGCGACCCGCCCTTTGCCATTGGCACGCCGCTCGACGTCCTGCAGGCGCACGTGCAGGAGCCGGTGCCCGACCTCGGTCGGCTGCGGCGCGGCCTTCCACGCGAACTTGTCTTCCTGGTCTCCCAGCTGCTCGCCAAACGCCCTGACGAGCGCCCGGAGTCGGCGGGCGAGGTCGCGTTCCGCCTTGAGGCGATCCGCGACGCGATCCTGGCCCACAGCGACCGCTTGCTCGACGACGACATCCTCGATGGGCCGACGGTTCCCTACTCGATCGCGGTGCGCCGGCCGGACGACGAGGCGACGACAACTCAGAGCCCCGTCGCCGTGCCCTTCGAGGTGGTCGCAGCCGAAGACGAAGACGAAGACGAAGACGCTCTCGACATCAACGTCGAGGACGACGGACGCGGCGCCGGCCCCGGCGGCCTGCCCCGCGAAGAGCGCAAGCTTCAGCCGCGTCAGCCCCGCATGTTCCGTACCACGCGCCTGGGTCGCGGTGTGCCGCCAAAGCGCGAGGACTGACGCCGGCGTTCGCGGCTCGTCAAACCCAGCCGCGCCACGCACTAGCGCTTCGCGTCTCGCCCTCCGCCGTAGAGGCTGCGCAGGAGCGCGGGCGCGATGATCACGTCGACCAGCAGGGCGAACACCGCGGTCACGGCGATCAGCGAGCCAAAGCGCTGCAAGTGCAACATCGACGCCGCGAGGAAGACCAGGAAGCCGAGCGCCAGGACGGTGGAGGTGCTGACCATCGCGCGGCCCGAGTGTTCGACGGCCGAACGGATCGCCGCCTCGGTGTCCTGACCAGCGGCCTGCGCCATGCGGAAGTGGTGGAGGAAGTGGATCGTGTCGTCTACGGCGATGCCGATAGCGATCGACGCGAGCATCAAGTTGCCCATGTCGATCGGGATGTCGAGCGCCCCCATCAGACCGAGGATCATCGCGATCGGCAGCAGGTTGGGGACCATCGACACCAGCCCCAGGGGCAGCCGTCGCAGCAGGACGATCATGAAGAGGGTGATGACGATGAAGGCGGCGCCGAAGCTGCGCAGGACGTTCATGACCAGGCCCGAGACGATGCTGAGCATGGTGTAGGCGCCGCCGGTGACGCGCACACGGGCGAGGCCGCCGAGATGGTCACGAACGCCAGCGTCGATCCAGGCGGCGAGCGGCGCGTAGCTGTTGGCGTCGAGCCACTTGATGCGGATGGTCACCTGGGTGGTCTTCTGGTCAGACGCGACGATCCGCCGGTAGCTGTCGCGGCGGGAGTCCGAGAAGAGGTTGATCGCGTCGGCGACACCCCGGTCGGTGTCGGGGAGGCGGTACCACTTCGGGTCACCGGCGTGCAGGGCGCGGTTGGTCTCTTTGACGACGTCGAGGATACCGTGCGAATGGCCAACGATGCTGCCTTCGCCGAAGCGACCTACGTAGGCGGCGATGTGGTCCTGAAGGGCCTCGAGGCCGCGCAGGAACGCGAGATCCTTGACGCCCTTCGGCCCGGTCGCCTCGACAAAGAGCTGCACGTTGGCGGCGCCACCGATCTCGCGATCGATCGTCTCGGAGGTCAGGCGCAACGTGTCGTCGCTCGGAAACCAGGCGAGCGGGTCGTGGGCGACGCGCAGCTGGCTGATGCCCATTCCGGCGAGGACGGCGAGCAGGAGCGCACCGGCGAGGGTGCGGCGGCGGCGGCGGCGGGCACTTTCGGCGGTGTCGCCGCCAGAGATGCCCACACAGAAGGCCAGGAAGCGGTCGAGGCGGTCGGGGCCGCGGGCGGCTGCGACCTTGCCCACGCCGCCGCGGTTGAAGCTCAGGGCCGCGGGCAGGAAGACCAGCGTGTTGAGGAGCGCGACCGAGACGCCAAATGCGCCCGCGGTGCCCATCTCGGCGATCGCCTCGAGGTCGGCGAGCCGGAAACTCAGCAAGCCCATCATCGTGGTCAGGGTGGTGAAGACCAGGGGCAGACCGGTCTCGGCGACGGCGCGCTCGACGGCTTCGTGTGTATCGACTCCGCGGTGGCGATGGTCGCGGTAGACGGTGACCAGGTGAATCGCGGCGCCCATACCCACGCAGATCAGGAAGGACGGCAAGATGTTGGTGACCAGGGTCATTGGCGCGCCAAACAGCGCCATGGCGCCGAAGGTCCAGACCACGCTGGTCACGACGACGATCAGCGGCGCAACCACGCCCAACGGATGGCGGAACAGCCACGCCAGGACCAGCAGCATGATGGCGATCGAAGAGCTGAGCAGGACCTTGAGGTCGGCGAGCATTCGCCCCTTGATCACGGCCTTGAGGGCGTCGACGCCAGCGATCGACAGCTCGAAACCGGGCGCCTGATGGCCTGCGATGATCCGCTCGATCTCCGCGTAGACCTCGCCGGTGTCCTCCTCGGTCATCGGGAAGGTACGTACCAGCAACACCGAATGCTGGGCCCTGGGTCCGATGAGCTGACCGACGATCGAGCGCTCGGCCAGGGCCTCTTCGCGCACGGTGGCGAGCTGGTCCTGCGTCGGAAAGGGGTCGAGCAGCTCGCCAAAGACCGGAGCGCCGTTGTCCGAGCGCACCTTGCGGACGTTGATGAGCGAGACCATCTCGTCGACGATTGTGCCGCCCTTCTCCTCGCCCCAGCCTGCTGCATCCTCGTTGTCGCCATCGCCGAGGGCGAAA